>JAKAPG010000008.1 GCA_021823085.1 Thermoplasmata archaeon
CGAGGTGGTGCTGATCGACAACGGCTATGTGAGCCTCGTTCGGGGCCACATGCGCCTTAACGTCGGCCGCTACGGGAACCTCACGAAGTCGACGGAAGCGATGCCCGAAGTCAACAGCTCGCTCGACATGAGCCAGCAAGAGTTCGAGAGCGAGCGACGCAGCTACGGCGGTGGCGGAGGCTACCGCGGTGGTGGTGGCGGAGGCTACCGCGGTGGGGGCGGTGGCGGCGGTGGCGGCGGCAGCTACGGTGGCGGTGGTGGCTCGGGCGGCGGACGAGACCGTTCGGGAAGCTACAACCGGTACTAGGATCCGACCGGATCCTCGCGACCGAACCCTTTCGCCCCCTCCGGAACCGGAGGGGGCCCCGTCGAGCCGATCGCATCGAGGGTTTTATACCCCGTACTGGTCCACCCCCTCCTAGCATGCCCGCCGATGAGTCGCGAGAGCTGACCCTGTACGTCGAATCGAAACGGGCCGTCACGCAGTTCTATCGCTCGGGAGGCTCGGTTTCCCAGACGGCCCAGGTCGGCAGCAACCCGCTCCCGACCACCGCGGACACACGCGGAGCGGACTCTTCGGCATCGGTGGGTGAACCGATCTTCTTCCTCTCGGACGACCAGGCTCGGGTCGTCGCCTTCACGGAGGAGATTGCGAAGCGCAGGGGGTACCGGGTCAAAGTGATCGACATCGCGAAGACGGGCCGCCTGGAACGCCTCGTCACGGAGCGCTTGCACGGGGTCACCCGGCTCCCGGTGCTGGTGAGCCCGATCGGGCGCCGGCTCGAGGGGACCGAAGCGTTCACGGAAGAGGCGATCTGCGAGCTGATGCCAACCGAGCTCCACAGTATCCGGGCGTTCACCTACATCAAGATCAAAGGGGGAGAATTTGATCGGATCCGGGAGGCGCTGGTCTCCTTCTTTCAAGTGAAGGAGATCCACTTCCTCACCGGGGACTGGGACATGTTCGTGATCCTCGAGTTCCCCCCGTCGGAGTCGCGCAAGCGAGAGGTGATCGACTTCGTGACGGAGAAGATCCGCTCGCTGCCGGACGTCGTGGATACCTCGACCTTGGTGCCCGAGTACACCATCACGAAGTTCGCGCTCCGGATTTAACCGCGAGCCCGACGCGCCGATCGACGCCCCCCCGTCGTCCCCCGTCCTCGCCGTGGGCGCTTCGGTTGAACGGCCCGCGGGATGCGCGCGACGCGGGCCGCCGCCGGCTCCGGGGTCCCGTACAGCGCCTCGACCGTGAGCGCGTGTTCGCCGAGCCATGCCATCCCCTCGACGTAGGCGCCGAACGTCTCGAGGCTCGTGAACAGGGGGATGGCGAGCTCGACCGCGCGACGACGCAGGATGTAGTCGTCCTCGAGCATCCGCTCGAGCTTGTCCTGCGTGAGCGAGCTCGGGACGTTGAGCAGAAGGTCGACCTCGCCGCCGTCGAGCGCGTTCAGCACGTTCGGATGGCGCTCCCGCTCGCTTACCTTGTACAGCACCCGGACGTTGCGGATCCCGCGCTCGGTGAGATAGATCGCCGTATCCTCGGTCGCTGCAACCCGCAGACCGAGCTCCGTGAGCCGACGCGCGATCGGCCACAGGCGCTCCTTGAGCTCGGGACCCCCGACGCTCACGAACGCGGTCCCCGTGCGCGGGGCGAGGCGGACGCCGGTCGCGAGGAGCGCTTTGACGAGCGCGTCGCTGAAGGTCGGTCCGAAGCAAGCGACCTCGCCCGTCGACTGCATCTCCACACCGAGGACCGGGTCCGATCCGCTCAGCTGGACGAAGGAGAATTGAGGCACCTTGACGCCCCAGCGTCCGGGAGGGAGCGGGGCGACGCCGTTCCGCGAGATGGGCCGTCCCAGCATCGCGCGGGCCGCCTCCCGCAGGAGAGGCACTCCGGTCGCCTTCGTCAGGAAGGGTAGGGAACGGCTCGCCCGAAGATTGAGCTCGATGATCTGGTAGGCCCCATCCTTCACGAGGAACTGGATGTTGAACGGTCCCCGGATCGCGAGCTCCTTCGCGAGCGTGCGCGCCGCCTCCACGAGATCGCGCTGCACCTCGAGCGACGTATGTCGGGGCGGGAGGCAGAAGATCGCGTCGCCGGAGTGGACGCCGGCGCGCTCGACGTGCTCGAGGATTCCGCCGACGAGCAGGCGTTCCCCGTCGGAGACCGCGTCCAGCTCGACCTCGTCCGCCCCCTCGACGAACTTCGTGATCACCACCGGGTGCTCCGGCGACACGCGAGCGGCCTGCACCAGGAAGTCGGCGAGATCAGCCCGGCCGGGGATGACGCGCATCGCCTGCCCGCTGAGCACATAGGACGGCCGAACGAGCACCGGGTAGCCGACGTCGTCCGCGAACGCCTCGGCGTCGGCGACGGTGGTGAACGCCTTCCAAGGGGGTTGCGGGATCTCACGGCGCTCGAGGAGCGCGGCGAACCGGGCGCGGTCCTCCGCCGTATCGATGGATTCGGGCGATGTCCCCAAGATGGGGATGCCGCACGCGTAGAGGAGCGGGGTCAGGTTTTGTGCGAGCTGGCTGCCCACGCACGTGACCATTCCCGCGTAGCGGTCGAACTCCTGGATGTCGCGGACCCTTTCGAGGGTGACCTCCTCGAAATAGAGCCGATCGGAGCGGTCGTAGTCGGTCGAGACGGTCTCGGGGTTCGAGTTCAGCACCGCGACCGTCGGGACTCCCTCGGCCCTCAGGCCGTCCACGAGGTTCATCGTGGACCAGTCGAACTCCACGCTGGAGCCGATGCGGTACGGCCCGGCACCGAGGACGAGGATCGACCCCGAGGGAACGGGAGCGACGTCGTCCGCATCGCCCCGGTAGGTCAGGTAGAGGTAGTTCGTGCGGCTCGGCCACTCCCCGGCGAGCGTGTCGATCATCCGGACCCGCGGTCGAATGCCGAGTGCGATCCGTTGCGCGCGCACCTCTTCCTCGTCGCGGCGGCCGGCGCGGGCGATCGCCCGGTCGGAGAGTCCCAGCTCCTTCGCGCGCCGCAGCGTCGCCGCCTCGGGCAGCGACGCGGCCGACTCGGTCAGTTCGTGCTGGATCCGCTCGATCTCGGAGAGGCGCTCGACGAACCAAGCGTCGATGTAGGAGACCCGCGAGATCGTGGCGACGTCGATGCCCGCGCGCAGAGCCTCCAGGACCCGGTAGAGGATATCGGGCGTGGGAGCGCCGAGGTCCGCGAGGATCTCCTCCTTCGGGCGGATCTCGGCCGGAGGGAGCAGGTCGGCGCGCGGGTCGCACATCCGCACGGCCTTCGAGAGAGCCTCGGGGAACGACGCGCCGACGCCCATGACCTCGCCGACCGATTTCATCGAAGGGCCGAGCCGCCGGTCCGCGCGCGCGAACTTGTCGAGGTCCCAGCGAGGATGCTTCACGACGACGTAGTCGAGCGCCGGTTCGAAGCACGCGCTGGTGACGCCCGTGACGCGGTTCTTGAGCTCGGGGAGCGTGTAGCCGAGCGCGAGCTTCGCCGCGATGTAGGCGAGCGGGTAGCCGGTCGCTTTGGACGCGAGCGCGCTCGAGCGCGAGAGTCGCGCGTTGATCTCAATCGCGTAGTACTCCGGGCCGTCGGGATTCAGGCAGAACTGGATGTTGCACTCGCCGACGACGCCGACGGTCTCCACGGCCCGGAGCGCGGCCTGGCGCAGCATCTGGTACTCGGCGTCGTCGAGGGTCTGGCTCGGTGCAATGACGATGTTGTCGCCCGTGTGCACCCGCATGGAGAGGACGTTCTCCATGTTGCAAACGGTGAGGGCGTTGCCGAGCCGGTCCCGGACGACCTCGTACTCGAGCTGCTTGAACTCGCCGACGTACCGTTCGAGGAGCACCTGCCCCATCGGGCTCGCGCGCAGTCCACGGCCGACCACCTCCTCGAGCTCGTCCGGCGTCCGGGCGACCCCTCCGCCCTTGCCCCCGAGAGTGTAGGCGACGCGCACCATCATCGGGTACCCGAGTTCCGTCGCCGCACGGCGCGCTTCCTCGATCGAGTAGACAGCCCGGCTCGGGAGCGTGGGGACCTTGGCCCTCTCCATCGCTCGGACGAACTTGGCCCGGTCTTCCGTCGCTCGAATGCCGCTGAGCGGAGTGCCGAGGACCTCGGTCTGAGTGGCCCGGAGGGCCCCCGAATCCGACAGTCCGATCCCGCAGTTCAGGGCGGTCTGCCCCCCGAAGGCGAGGAGGATCCCCTCCGGTCGCTCGGCCTCGAGGATGGGCGCGACGAACTCGGGGGTGAGCGGCTGGAAGTACACGCGCCCGTTCCGGGGAGGATCCGTCTGCAAGGTGGCGATGTTCGGGTTGACGATGACGGTGTAGACGCCCTCTTCGTCCAGCGCTTTGAGGCACTGGGAGCCGGAGTAGTCGAACTCTCCCGCCTCCCCGATCTTCAGGGCTCCCGAGCCGAGGAGGACCGCCTTGTGCGGGATCCGGGGCGTCATGAGCGCCGCCGCACCTTCGCGGCAAAGACGTCGAAGACGAAGCCGGCCTCTTGCGGGCCGGGATGGCCCTCGGGGTGGCCCTGGAGCGCGACCAAACGTCCGGTCGAGTCACGGATCCCCTCCAGCGTGCCGTCGTCGGGGTTGAAGGCCCAAGGCTCGAGACCCGTCCCGACGAGCGTCTTGGGGTCGACTGCGTATCCGTGGTTCTCGCTGACGATGAGCGCGCGCCCGTCCGAGAACGTGACCGTTTTGTTCTGGCCGCGGTGCCCGAACTTGAGCTTGAAGGTGGTGGCTCCCCGACTCATCGCCAGGAGTTGGACTCCGAGGCAGATCCCCAGCGTCGGGAGCGCGCGGACCGACGGCCGAGCGAGCTCCGCGACCGAGGCGTCCAGCTGGGCCGGGTCCCCGGGACCGTTGCTGACCAGAAGCCCCGCGACGCGTCGCCCCTCGAACTTCTCGGGGATCTCCGCGTTGTACGGAAGCCGCAGCACGGCCAGTCCTCGGTCCAAGAGCGCGCGCAGGATGCTCGCCTTGACCCCGCAATCGAGAGCGGCGACGAGCGGAGCCGTTCGGGAGCCCAGGAGGCTCGTTTCCTTCGCGCCGACCTCCGCCATGTAATCCTCGTCAGCGTAGCCGGGCGCATCGCGGAGCGCGCGCCCGAGCTCGTCATCGTTCGGCCGCCGGCCGAGGGGCCCGACGTCGATGACCCCGCGGATCACGCCCCGTTCGCGCAGATGTTCGGTGAGGCGTCGCGTGTCGATCCCCCGAATCCCCGGAACGCCCTCGGAGTCCAGCCAGGAGTCCAAGGACTCTTCGCTGCGCCAGTGGTGCGGCGTGGTCGAGCCGCGGGCGATCATCCCGCGAACTTGGACATGGTCGGACTCAACGCCGCGCGGCAGGCCGTACGGGTCCCGGGTCCTCGGGTCGGGGACCCCGTAGTTCCCGAGGAGGGGATAGGTGAATGCAAGGATTTGCCCACGGAACGAAGGATCGGTCAGCGACTCCGGGTAGCCGACCATCCCGGTCGTGAAGACGACCTCGCCGACCCGGCGCGTCGCGTGTCCGAATCCGATTCCGTCGAACCGGGTCCCGTCCTCAAGAAGTAGGCTCCCTCCGAGCGCGTCGTTCCCCGACGTTCGGGACACGGCTGGTGGAACCCAAGGGCCCACAGGCAGGGAGCTTTGGATAAGCGTTGCGGCGCGAGAAGCGTGCGCTCGGGCCGGATCCGCCTTTGACGCGAGGTGCGAAATATGCAAGCATCCCTGCGCTCGAGGTGCCCGGCTTTCCACGCCTGCGCGACGCATACGACGTCCTCATCCTCGGCGGAGGTCACGCCGGCCTCGCGGCCGCCCTCAAGACCGGACTCCTCGGATACACTGCGCTCCTGGTCGATCGCGGTCCGAAGTACGGCCGGTCGTACTACGCGCCCAAGATGGACAACATTCCCGGCTTCCCCGAGGGGATCTCCGGCCACAAGCTCCTCGACCTCCAGATCGCGGCCCTCAAGCAGGTCGAGTCCGCGGTCACGTACGTCGCTCCGGGGCTCGCGACCAAGATTGTCCGCCTCCCGAGCGGAGAGTACGAGCTGGAGTTCGAGTGGCTGAAGCGGGCCCATACGGCGCGCGGTCGCGCGGCGGTGCTCGCCGTCGGCGTCGTCGATCGGATGCCGGTCGTCGACGGCAAGATCGACCCGATCTTCCCGTGGGCGAATTTCGGGATCGTCGATTTCTGCATCCTGTGCGACGGGCACACGTTGCCCGGCCGTTCCGTCGGGGTGCTCGGGAACGACGCGTACGCGGTCCGCACGGCCCTCGACTTGCTTCACTTCCGGCCGAAGTCGGTCGAGCTGCTCACCCTAGGTCGTCCGTTGCTCGAAGGGAGCCCCGATGCGGAGCGAGAGGAACTGACCCGCCGGATGACCGAGATGGGAATCAGCCGAGTGGATGCGCCGGTGGTGGGATTCGACCAGATCCGAGAGAAGCGCTTTGGAGTGCGCTTCGCGGACGGGACGAGTCGGATCTACGACAAGGGCTTCAGCGGGCTCGGCTGGTACGACCAGCACCACGCGCTTCCTCAATCTCTGGGCTGCCGCATCGACGAGGAGGGCTACGTGGTGACCGACGAGGACTGTCGGGCGATCGCGGACTCGGACGGCCGACCGATCCCGGGCCTGTACTGTGTCGGCGATCTGCGGAACGGCTGGAACCAGATCCCCGAGGCGTGGGCGACCGCCGAGCGGGCGATCATCCACGCGTATGCGTACTACCTGTAGTTCTCAGTTCGCCGGAGCGAGCCCCGGCCGAGCGTCCTTCGGCGGAACCGCCACGTTGAGGTGGCGCGCGAGCTCAAAGAGGTCCGTGGCGACCGCGTCCGCGCCGCCGGCGAGGAAGCGGTCGACGGTCATCGTTCCGGTCCCGGTCTCCTTCGGATCGGGCATCACCGCGTAGAAGCGGACCTGCGCTCGAGTAGCGCACTCAGCATCGATGAGGTGGTCCCCGACATACAGGGCACGACCGATGGGGACCTCCATCTCCTTGAGAAGGTGCCACAGCGCCTCGGGCGATGGCTTCGTCGGCCCGGGGGCGCTGCGCGAGCGCAGGTACGGGAAGTACTCGGCGAGCCCGGTGCGCACGAGCGCGGCCCGGGCGAACGCTTCGGAGCTGCGGGTGAGGATCCCGATTCGGAACCCGCGCTCGACAAGGCCCGTCACTAGCTCCTTCGCCCCGGGTCGGATCGCGGTCCGGTCGAGCGCCTGCATCTCGATGCCATCAATGAGTCGGTGGAACTCCGCCTCGAATCGCAGGAGCAGTGTCTCGGGGGCACCGCTCGCGAGGATCCGTTCGCGGGAGACCTCGAGGATCCGGTGCATCGGCATCTCGACCGAGAGCTGGCCGGGCCCGACACCGTAGCGCTCCGCGAGTCGGATCACCTCCCGGCGCATGCGGTAGAAGTCGTGCTGCGAGATCACGAGGGTCCCGTCCAGGTCGAAGACGATCCCGAGCAACGGGTCTAGGAACCTCGGTTCGGCCTGGCGCACGGGCATCTCACGTTCCTCCCCGTCCGCCACTTTAGAGCCGGGACACCCTACCTAAGGGTTTGCCTCCACCCGTAGGCAGACGTTACGGGATTCGGCCCGCGGGCCGTGAGAGCGTCACGATGGATTCGCGCAGGGCGAACTGCCGGCGCTGGCCGGATCGCCGGCCCCGGGCCACGTCCACGCTCTCGATACGGAACCCGAGGCGTCGGCCGATGCGGGCGGTCAGCAGATCGCCGGGCACGTAGGTCCCCGCGAGCAAGGAGTCGCCGACGACGAGCACGAAGCGCCCTCCCGGTCGCAGGGCGGCTAGGACCCCGCGCAGCACCTCGGCGAGGTCCCGGAAGTATCGATGGACGATCCCGTGCATATCGTCGCGACGGTAGGTCCCCTTTCGGGCGACGTTCTCGCGGATTCGGGGAAGGATCTCCCGGAGCCAGGGATCCGGTGCTTCGTCCGTCGCGAGGAAGTCGCGGGTCGCCTCGCGAGGAAGGTTGTCGCATGCCACCTCGGCGGTCCGCAGGGCCGAGAGCTCCGCATAGGAGTCGACGTAACCGAGCCATGCGAGGTCGAGCTTGTAGTTCATGACGTAGTCGAGCCCGTTGACGTACGGCGGACTGGTGATCGCAAGGTCGACGCTGTTCGGGGGCAGGTCGATCCTCCTCGAGTCGCCCGAATGGACCTCGGCGGGAGGGCCCCATCGGTCCACGGACCGCGTCCGGGCGGTCAGATCCTCGACCATGGTGCGAACCACCTGCGCGTACCGAACGAACGGCAGGGGCCGGTCCCGCGCAACGGGATCGTAGCCAAGGCAGGGGGACCGGCGCAGCCGGCTCACCGGGACGAGGGTCGACGCGAACGCCAGCCGGAGAGCGTCGGCGACGCTCCCCGCCCCCTCCGGAGGAAGCACGGAGCGAATCTGTCGAAGCTGGATCAGCGCGGGTCTGGAGAACTGCCGGCGGGTCTCCCGTAGGAACGGCATCGGAGCCAGGGGAGCCCGTCGCGCCGCGCGGAGGAGACGGCCGGCTTCCCGCGCGAACTCGTCCGGGTCGAGGTCGGGATCGGTCTTGACGCGGGCGGCGAGCACCGCCGGCGCGAGGAGCTCGTAGCCGATCGCTCGCGCGCCGAGGCGACGCGCCTCGACCAGGCTGGTCCCGCTCCCGGCGAAGGGGTCGAGCACCGTCGATCCCGGACCGATTCTCGCGGAGCGGAGCAGGGTCGCGACGAACTCCGCAGAGTAGCCCTGAACGTACGGCCACCAGCGGTGGAACGGAAGACCGTCGTTCGAGCGGAACGTGATCGGTCCGTGGTAGCGCCCGAGAGGGGTGCGCTCCTCGCGCTCGAACCTGTCGGCGTACGCGGCGGGCTCGGTGAAGTCGTCTCGCAGTTCCAGGTGGTCGTAGTCCCTGAGGATCCAGAGCCCCCGGCCCATGCGGACCACTTCCCCGGCCCGGGCGAGACCCTGAAGGCCCAGGTCGACCGCGGCGGCGCCAACGCCGAGCCGCTCGGCGATCTGGCGTACCGTGGCCCCGAGCGCGCCGGACTCCGCCACCGCCGCGCGCACGTCGGGGGGCGAGACCGCCACGGCGGGGCCAAGGCGGCTCGTGCTAAGGGGGTATCGGTCGGACGGCCGTTCGGCGGGTCGGACGAGGCACGACGATCCCCGGTCCTCGCGCCCGCTTCAGATGCCGACGGGGCCGCAGCTCCCGGATCTCCCGGAGGAGATCCTGGCGCAGCGCTTCCCGCTCCCGGTCGAAGATCGCCCTCCATGCCGGCTCCGTTCGCCGTGGATCGAGCCTCGCCAACTGCGCGGCGAGGACATCCCGGTCGTGGAGCTCACCGAGGCGTCGCTGGAGACTCGCATAGCGGGGTGGGAACGTAGAGGCGCGAGCGGCCGATAGCGTGTCCTCGAGGTCGGTGAGATATCGGAGCTGCCTCACGCGGATCCGGAGGTCGTGCAATCGTTTCGGGCGGGGAGACTTCAACGACTTGCGGCGTGCCTTGGCGGTGGCCGCCGCCAGCCTACCCCGCTCTCGTTTCAACTCCGCGATCAGGCGGAGGAGTCGCGCGCTCGACCCAATCCCGCGAAGTGACGTCTCGAGCTGCTCGAAGATGCCGGCGGCCCGTTCCGCACGCAACGCCGCCCGGAGGAGCTCTCGGCCCGTCCGAGTGCTGTCGCGAAGGTGGCGACCGAACGTCGTCCACGGTTCCGCCGCTTTGGCGCGGCCGGCGCCCGTCAGCCCCTCCCAGAGATCGAGCTCCACATCGAGATCCCGCACGGCCCCCACGACGCGGGCGAGGTGGCGGAGCCGACCCGCGAGGATGCGAAGCTCCTCGCGTCGCGGACGGGGGCCTATCTTCGCCCACCATCGAACCAGGACTCGGAGGCGTCGCAGGTCGCGATGCAGGTTATGCAGTTCCTCCGCGCGCGGGTCCGGTCGCGCGATCACGCGGTCCGTGCGCGACCGCGTCCGAGCGATCTCGTCCCGGGCGTAACGGCCGAGCGGCGAGGTCGACCCGCCAACTCGACGGCCGTTCCCGCGCTTCGAGGTTCGCTGCCGTGCGCGCACGATCGTCATCCCTACGCAACCCGCTCCCAAAATGCCGCCGCTCGGCGCGGTCGGAGCCGATGGTTCAAAGCCCGGGAGGCCTTAGGGCCCGCGTGGCCCGTTCGAGGCTCGAGATGGTCGACCGTGAGACAGAGTCCCACCCCACGCGCGGATCGAACGCGATCGGCGTCGTCGACGTCGGGTCCAACACCGCTCGCCTGGTCGTGTTCGACACCCACCCGGCCGGCGTGGTCCGCCCGGTGTACGAGCTGAAGGAGATCCCGCGGCTCGGGTACGGGACCGGGCCGGACGGCTCGCTCGCTCCTGAGGCGATCGCCCGCGGGGTCGAGTCATTGGGACGCTTCGCGCGCGCGCTGAAGGATCTCGGAGCTCCTCGTACCCTCGCGGTCTGTACGAGCGCGGTCCGCGACGCGCCGAACGGAGCAGAGTTCGTCCGCATCATCGATCGCGAGACCGGGATCCTTCTGCGGGTGCTCACCGGTGCCGAAGAGGCCCGTTATGACTACCTCGGGGTGGCGAGCGCGTGGGCGCTCGCGAACGACCTCGTCATCGATCTCGGTGGCGGATCGCTGCAGATCGTGGAGACCCGACTCGGGGCGCTCGCGAACTCGGTAAGCCTTCCGCTGGGGGGGCTACGACTGACGCAAAGGTTCGTTCGTCACGACCCGCCGAAGGAGCGCGAGCTCGACAACCTGCGCGGCTACGTGCGGGACACGATCCGGTCCGCCATCACCGCCTTCGGGGGTTCGGACTACCGTGTCTACGGCATCGGGGGAACGGTTCGAGCGGTCGCGCGCGCGGCGATCGACCTGCGCGAGTACCCGGTGCCCCGGGTGCACGGCTACCCGGTCCGGGAGCATGACCTCGAGGCGCTCTCCGAACTGATCTCGGAGATGCCGACCGCCAAGCGGCGCGCCCTCCCGGGGATTGGGATCGAGCGGGCCGACGTGATGGACGCGGGCCTCGTCGTCCTCTCCGAGCTGCTGCGGTCGTCCAAGGCACAAGAGATCGTCGTCAGCGGCACCGGCATCCGGGAGGGCTTGGCTCTCGAGGCCATCCGCGCCGATCTACCGGCCTCCAACGAGATCCTCGCGAGCCGATCCACGGAGGCGGCTGCGGACCGGTTCAGCTTCTCGCGCGATCGCGGCACGGCGGTCGCCGCGACCGCCCTCACGATCTTCGACCTCTTCGCCGATTCCCATGACTGGGGTCCAAGCGAACGTCTTGCCCTTCGAGTCGCGGCCGAGATGCACGACGCGGGGGTATCGATCGACCTGTGGCGTCACGCGCACCATTCTGCCTACCTCGTCCGCAATTACCCAATCTGGGGGCTCACGCACCGGGAGACCCTGCTCGCCGCGTCGATCGTCGCGCTCCACGCGGGCGATGACCTTCCGTCGGGGATGCGCAAGGGCTTCGCCCCGATCCTACGGCCCGGCGACAGCGGGACCGTCCGCCAGCTGGGGGCGATCCTGCAGCTCGCGGGGCTTCTCGCCCCCGCGGATCCCAGGTTCTCTCTCGCCGGAGGAGGAAAGACGCTCGCGGTGAGCTTTTCCCGTCCCGCGGATACGACCCTGCCCCCCCGGACCATGGAGAAGGCTCGCAAACCGGTCGAACGCGAGCTCGACATCGAGGTGAGGTACCGGGATGGCTGATCCGTCCGCGGCACCTCGGGGCTATCCCGGGCGCCTTATCGTCTTCGAAGGGTTGGACGGGAGCGGAAAGTCCACCCAGGCCCGGCTGCTGGGGAAGTGGCTCGCAGCGAAGGGCTACCGGGTGTTCTTCACCGAGTGGAACTCCTCCGACCTCGTCAGCGCGACGATCCGACGAGGCAAGAAGCAGGGCCTGCTGACCCCCACGACGTTCAGCCTCCTCCACGCGACGGATTTCGCGGACCGGTTCGAGCGGCAGATCCTCCCCCCGTTACGCGCGGGCTATCTTGTCGTATGCGATCGCTACTCGTTCACGGCATTCGCTCGCGACGAGGCACGAGGCTGTTCTCCCGAGTGGGTTCGCAACCTCTATCAGTTCGCGCCCCGGCCCGATCGAACGTACTACTTCCGCGTCCCGGTCGCGGTGACCTTCCGTCGAAAGCGGGCCTCCCGGATGAAGATCTCCTACTACGAGGCCGGCATGGACCTCGGTCTCGCCGACAACATCGACGATTCCTACAAGCTGTTCCAGGCCCGGCTGAAGCGGGAGTACGACCGGATGGCGGATGCCAACGGATTCACGATCATCGACGCACGGGGAAGCGTCGAGGACATCCAGCAGCAGCTCCGCGAGGACCTGCGCCCGGTCCTCGAGGGGTTCCCGACCGGGGAGAGGCTCCAGCATGAAGGATAGGACGTATGGAACGCCGCTTCCCGGGATGCCCGACGAGGTCCTGTCGGGAAAGCTGATCGTGATCGAGGGGTCCGACGGTTCGGGCCGGACCACCGAGGTCGAACGTCTGAAGGAAACACTCGAGATCGAGGGCCACGCGATCGTCGATACGGGGCTCCGCCGTTCCACGCTGGTGAGCGAACGCATCGACCTCGCGAAGCAGGGCCACACCCTCGCGTCGACGACGATGGCGCTCCTCTACGCCACCGACTACGCGGACCAGCTCGAGAACAAGATCATCCCCTCGCTCGCGGCCGGCAGCACGGTCCTTGCGGACCGGTACATCTATACGCTCATGGCCCGAGCGGTCGTGCGCGGCGCCTCGCGGCAATGGGCGCAACAGCTCTACGGGTTCGCGTTGCGCCCCGACCTCACGATCTTCCTGGACGCGCGCCCGGAGATCCTCCTGCATCGGGCGATCTCGAAGTACGGGAGCCTCGACTACTGGGAGTCCGGCATGGACCTCTCCATCTCGCCCGACCGGTTCGAGAGCTTCCTCGAGTACCAGGCGCGCCTACGCCGCGAGTTCGCCTGGATGATGCAGGCCTACGCCTTCGTCCCGGTCGACGCGAACCGCCATCCGGATCAGGTCCATCAGGATGTGCTGAAGCTCGTGCTACCGCTCTACGCCCCGGCGAAGCGCCGGCGGGGCGCCGGCCCGCCCCCTAGCGCTCAAACCGGGCCATCCACTGCTTCCGCGTGACCAGCCATTCGAGGCGAGCCGCTGCCGGAGCGACCTTGCGCGGGAACTCGAGAGCGGCCGTACCCGCACGCGAGAGGCGGGCGATTGGGACCGCCTCTCCGGTCAGGGAGAGACCGATCACTTCGACGAGCTCGGGTTCGTGCCCGACGAGCACCCCCCGCGACGCCCCCTTCCAGTCCCGCGCGACGCGCGCGAGGATCCGTACGGGATCGCCGCCGAGCGAAAGCTCGCTCCACTCGACGGCCCGCATCGGTGGGTCGAACGCCTCGCCCCAGATCTCGGCCGTGCGAACGGCGCGCCGGAAAGGGCTCGTCGCGATGCGATCGATCGCCTTCACCTCCTCGGCGAACGCCTTCGCGGCCACTCGGGTCTCCCGGACCCCGTCGGCGGAGAGCGGACGCCCCGAATCGTCCGGCCAGCGGGCGGGATTGCGCGCCACCGCGGGACCATGACGGACGAGGAAGAGCTCCATCGGCCGGGGAAATCGGGCCGAGGCCTTGAACGTTCGGTTGTGCGTGCCCTACGCCGCGGTGGCCGGAATCCCTCGCAGTCCCAGCTCGATGGCGCCCCGCACGATCCCGAGTGCGATCGCGAACAGCGGGATCAGGAACACCTCTCCGAGGGGCCACGGCACGTTCAGCGCTTCCCCGGCCCAGAAGGCCCCGAACGCGAAGATGAGGGAGGTGGCCCCCAGCTTGAGCCAGGGTGTCTTGATGCGTCGGATCCTCTCGTGCACGAGCGCGACCGCGATCGCGAGGCTCGCTCCCGCCGCGAGGGCTCCGGCGACGGCGGCGAAGCCCTGTCCACCCGCTGCGAGCGGTAGGAGCACCGCCACCGCCTCGGTGGTCTCGATGGCGCCGACGGTGAACCCGCCGGCGAAGTGGACCGGAGGCGAGGAGTGGGACGACGTCGAGGGCGGGGCCCGCGCGCGTCGGTAGCTGCGCAGGGTGCTGCGGAACAGGAAGATTCCGAAGGCGAAGAGGACGATCGCCGACGCGGCTAGGAGCTCGTCCGAAGGTACGGCGGTGAGCGCGCTGCCGGCGCCAATCGCGATCGCAGCGACGACCCCGCTGCCGACCGCCGCGCCGACCGAGGCGTAGCGGAACGCCCCGCGCTCGACCCCGAGCGCGTAGATCAGTACGACGACCTCGGTGTACTCGATGAGCGTAATGAGGAAAGCGAGGACCAGTGCACCGACCGAGAGTGCCGCCACGGTCGGGGGCATCGGGTTCGATACTTACTTCCTTCGGCCGGCGCGGGCCGGCTCGGTCGCCTCGTCCTTCGGCGGGCACGTGAGGCAATCGACCTGTTCCCGAACGATCGGCCAGGACGGCTCGAGCAGGTGTCCCGCCTTCACGCGCTTCGTCTCCAGGTAGCGAGCGTTGTACCGGTTCGGGCGCACGGTGAGGGGCAGGCGGCCCTCGACGGTGATACCGTGGTGGCGAAGCGACGCGATCTTGTCCGGGTTGTTGCTGAGCAGCTGGATCGAACGCACCTCGAGGGCATCGAGCATGCGTGCCGCCACCTCGTAGTCCCGCTCGTCCGGCCGGAAACCGAGAGCCTCGTTCGCCTCGATGGTGTCCAGGCCCATCTCTTGGAGCCGATAGGCCTTGATCTTGTTCTCGAAGCCGATCCCGCGCCCTTCCTGGCGCAGGTAGAGCAGGATGCCCCGCTCCATCTCGCCGAGCTTCGTCAGAGCGAGCTCGAGCTGCTCGCGGCAGTCGCAGCGCAACGAGCCGAAGACGTCCCCGGTCAGGCACTCGGAGTGGATTCGCACCGGGACGCCCGATTCGCCGGCGACCTCGCCCCGTACGAGGGCGGCCGGCTCCTTCGCCTCGGGGTGTCCATGGAACGAAACGACCCGGAAGTCACCGAACCGAGTCGGTAGCTGGGCGATCGCGCTGATCCGGATCGGTGAGCGTTCGCGCGCGCCGCTCGGGCGTGGTTCGTCTTGCTCCGGGAGAACAGTGCTATCGGAAGGATCCGTCGCGCCCAAAGTTCACGCCCCCGCGCGCGCGAGAGACGACTGCGCTCTCGATGGGGAGCCTCCGCTTTAACGTTGCTGAGCCGTCCGGACGAGCACCGACCCATCGGCGGAGCCTTCCGCGCGTCCGTCGCTTTTACATAGGATCGCGTGCGTGCTTGGTGCCAGGGGTCCGCTCTTACGATGGAGCCTAAGAAAACATCGGCCATCTACAGCTCGCTATTCTTCCTCTCCTTCATCCTCGCGGTCGTGATGCTGGTCACGGACAAGAACCTTCAGACCGGCTTCAATTGCAGTCCGACCACCGATTCCAACTGCGTCCTCATCGGCGGGTACTTCCTCCATTGGTGGGCGGTCGTGGCGGCCGCGGTCGCGAGTGTCCTCGGCGGGATCTTGCTGGTCACGGTCGGTACGCGCCGCGCCATCCTGGGAGGCATCGTCGGATCCGGCCTGCTCACGCTGATCTTCCTAGGGGACATCGCGACGTACGCGCAGGTCGGGTTCTCGTCGGCGAGCGACATGGCGAACTACCTGTTCGGGGTGACGTACTACGGCGGCGACATCCGCTACCTCTACGATGCCCTGCTCGCGGTCTACATCGTGACCTTCATCGTGGGGTGGATCGCCCTCCGGGCGGCCCGCCCGGGAAAGCCGGCGCCCCCTCCGACCGGTCTCTGACGGTCCCCTACAATCCGGACGGATACGTCCGTCGTATCAGTTCGAGCGCGGCCGGTGCCGAGTAGCCGGCGCGCGCCACGATCCGGTCGGCCGTGCGGATTTTCTTCAGCCCGACGAAGTGCCGGGTCACGAAGAGGAGGTAGGAGAACTTCTTCATCGTGAAGGCGACGATCGCTCCCCGGGGCTCTACGAGCACCTTGACCGTATGCCGTTCCGATATCCAGCGCCGCGGCACGATCCCCGAATCCCCACGAAGTAGAAGTCGGTTGCCCTACGGTGCCGACCCTCACGCTTTACGGCGCAGCGTTACGAGGAGATGGTCGGCGGTCGCTGCCAGAACGCGGGAGCGGGCGAGGGCCCGGTCGAGATGGCCGAGGCGTGCCATCCCCTCCGTTCCCCAGAAGGCTTCGAGGCGGAGAGAAGGAAAGGGCGGGGTGATCACCGAGAGCGCGTCGAACGACTCCACGTCAAAGTATTCGGAGAAGTAACGGGCGAACTCCCGGCCGGTCATCGGGCGGACCGTCAACCGATGCACCCACCCCTCGTGCGCGTAGGACCCGCGCAACCGATCGATCGCGTGGCGGTAGCGGCCGGCGAGGCCGAACTCCAGGGAGGCGAAGAGCGCCCATCGATTGAGGATCCCGGCCACGAATCGCGCCCCCGGTCGCAGCGCGTCCGCGAGCGGCCGCGAAAGCCGGTCCAGGTGTTCTTCCAGGCTCAACGCGCCGAACAGGGAGTACGCTCCGTCGTACCCTCCCGAATCTAACCCTTGCAGCGCCCGATCCACGTCCCCGGCGTTGGTCCTCCGGCAGGCGAGGCCCGTATCGAGATCTTCCGCCTTCGCGAGTCGGACCAGCTCGTCGAGCATGCGACCGGAGTGGTCGATCGCGAGCACGCGGTGCCCCGCTCGCAACATGGGCAGCGTCTGAGCCCCCGTGCCCGGACCGAACTCGATGAGCCGGCCCGGGTCCGGGAAGGTACGGCGGAGGACGTGCATCGCCTCGACTCGGAGTTGTGCCTGGAACGGTTGCCGAGCGATCTGATCCGCGTACAGCGGCGCAACTGCGTCGAACTCTTCGCCGATCCGCTCCGCGGACGAGGGGGGCGCGGGGCGTCGTGAGTCGGGCCGTACCGCGAAGACGCAGGGATCCGGGGAGAAGTGCCGTTCCCAGAATGCTTCGCCGAACCGGGCAACGAAAGCGTTCCGGCTCGCGCCGCGCTCTTCGGGATCCAGGAGTTCGTGAGCCGGGGCGGAGAGCCATTCATCCCGGTGCGAGAACCGTACCACGACCCGCTGCGCGGTCCGAGCCTCTTCGGCCCATCGCGGAAGGGGCGCACGGGCGACCAAGAGCACACCTCCGCGCCAGGGTAGGTAGCGGAGACGAACCTGCGTGCCGTCCCCCCGACGGAGCTCGAGGGTGGGGGGGTCATCGGACGAGATTGCCATCACCTTCCGACGCGAAAGGTCGAACCCCCTTCAGGAGATGGAACCTACTTTACGCGACGCGAGAGGTTATCGACAGGGCAGCGATGTCGTGACCGGGCAGGCAATGGTGTCTGCAGGCATCGCGCAGTCGGGGTCCGCTCCGGAGGCTGACCTCGAGACGTGGGTACGAACGGTGCTCGACTTGGCCGCCGATCACGGAGGGGGGCTTCCCCTCTCGGAGCTTCGGGCGCTCCTGCCCGAGCCGAGCCCCGGAGACGAGGGGGCGCTCGTCGCGTGGCTCGCGTCCCATTCGGAGCTCGCGACCGTGGACGCAGGGCAGGTCTTTCGAGCCGGCCGGGAGCCCCGTCGAGAGGTCCAACTTGCCGCGCGAGCACGGGAATACGACCGAGCGGCCCGGGAACTCCTGTACGGGCCGCTCCGCCCGGTCCTCGCGTCGCTCCGGTGTATCGGAATCACCGGCTCGACCGCGTACGGGACGCCTACGGAGGACGACGATCTCGACTTCCTCATCATCGCCCCGAACGGAACGCTATGGCTCCGTATGCTCGCGATCTACGCACGGGTCCGTCTGGGGGGCCGGAAATCCCCGAACCGACCGGGTCCGCGCCTGTGCTTTAACTACGCTCGGGACGAGCGATCCGCGCGGCGTGAGTTCGCCCAGTCGCACGACCGCCTCTTCGCCCGAGAGGCGCTGACCGCCCAGATCCTCTACGGAGAGGACTACTATCAGGAACTCCTCGCCTCGGGCCCCTGGATGAGCACCTACATTCCCATCCTCTACGCCCGACGGCGGGCGAAGGCGTGCTCGCCGGTGGGGCCGGCCCCGAAGGCATCGTTCGGTACGCGGATCGCGAACGTCTTTGCGTTCGTGCTTCTCGCGAGCTACCTTCAGCTCAAGGGTCTCCGGCTGAACGCTCGATTCCGACGCGAGGGACGAAACGAGGCCGCGTTTCGGACCGTCACGACCCTCGGAGGGCTCTCGTTCGACTCGGTCAAGTTCGAACGGATTCGGTCTCGCTATCGAGAGGCCAGCCCGTCGGGTGCCGCACCCTCCGCCAGCGCGTCTGGTCCCGTCGCGGAGGGAGTTCGTCCCACATCGCGAGCACGATCGCAAGAGACTCCAGGAGCACCAGCACCGCCCATCGGTCCCGATGCGGTGTCGTGGACCAACACCGTCGCATCGCGCTCCAGGCCCGGCCCGGCTGGCGGACGGCGAGACTGAGCAGCGTGGTCGGCGCTCCCCCATTCGCCCGGGTCTGCCTCGCGTGCCCGACATAGATTCGGCGACGCTGGGTGAGGTACCCCTCGGCCGTCGTGGGGACCTGGATCCCGACGCGCGCATTCTGGGCGTAGCGAAGGCAACCATTGCGACGCCGCAGGGAGCTCCCGATGAATGCGCCGTCGTTGATCGTCCCATCGGGGAGCGGCTCGGAGAAGGGCAGGCTGACGAGGAGCAATTCATCGCTCAGGTGGTTCCCGCTCCCGGCCGTCAGCGTCTCGCGGTGAATCACTTCGTGGACGCTCCAGAGGATCTGGAGTACCCCGCCGAGAGCGTTCTTCCCCAACGTCGGAGGCACGACCGGTCTCCCCATCACTGCGAACGGAGGGCCAAGGTCGCGAGCCGCCTCCACCAACGCTCGGATCGCGCCGGGTTGGGCGATGGAGTCGCCGTTCAGAAGCACCAGGAGGTCGCCGTCCGCGCGCGCGAAGATTGCGTTGAGCGCGTCGGCCTTGCCTTGCCGCTCTGCCTGTTCGATCAGCCGTACGCGGGGATCGCTCTCCGCGATGGCGCGGACGAACTCGCCGGTCCGGTCGGTGCATCCGCTCGCGACGATCCAGATCTGGGCCCAGTGAACGTGGGAAGGCAGTTCCTGGTCTAGGAGCGATCGGACGGAGGCGACGATTGTCTTCTCCTCGTTGTAGGCGACGATCCCTCCGACCAGCGCGATCGACGCCTGCATCCGGCCCCCCCGCCACTAGGCACGAAGCCCTCTTACATTGTGTACAGTCCGCGAAGTAGAGTTAAAGACGGCAACGCGGACGCTCCGAACGCGATCCTGCTCGGGAAGTGGTCCGCCCACTAGACAGTTAACTCCCGATGCCAGGAGGAGGTTCGATGGCTCCCACTGTCCGGGCTCCCGACCTTCCGACCCCGGCCCCTGCTCCGAGGTCCCTGCCCGCGGTAGCTTGGAAAGTACTGGTCGCCGGTCTCCTGATCCGGGAGGGATTCTCCTTCTGGACCGGCCACCCCTACGACTTCGAAGACTGGATTCGCACCGGGTACGCCGTCGCCCAAGGCTACAACCCGTACGGCTACCTACCGCCGGTCTCGGGGGTGAGCATCTCCTACCTCTCCATCAATCTCCCCGGGGCGGCCTACTTTCCCTTCTGGTCGCTCCTCATGGGCGGGCTGTACCGACTGTGGGAAGCGGTCGGCTTTCACAACCGGTTCGTTCTGTACTTCCTCCTCAAGCAACCGCCGATCGTGGGAGACATGGTCACGGCCTACCTGCTGTACCGAGTCGCCGAGAAGTGGAGCGGCCACGCCTCGGCGGGGCTCTCGGCGCTCACCTTCTGGTCGTTCTTTCCGTATGCCATCCTCATCGGAGCGATCTGGGGCCAGTTCGACTCGATCGTCGTGGCCTTGATCCTGGCGACGTTCTTCTACCGAGATCCGCTGGAACGGAACATCCTCTACGGCTGGGGGATCTTCATCAAGTACGTCACCGCGATCTATCTCCCTCTCGAAGCCTTCGTCGCGCGCGGGTGGCGTCGCGCCTACTTCCTGCTCGCCGTGGCCATCCCGCTCGCCACGACCGTCGCCGTGTTCTTCGCCACCGGTTGGGGCATCACGAGGCTGGTCGCCGATTCGGTGGCCGAGACCCACGGAAATGGTGGAGGGATGAACTGGGTGGGCATCATCACCTCCGGCCCGCTCGATACGACCATCGCCTCAATCCCGGGCCTCGACTTCGCGTTGAGCTATCTGTGGATTCCGGCCGTCCTGATCGCGTGCTGGGTGGCCGCGCGATGGTACGCTCCCCATCGGCCGGCCGGGCTGCTCCGCGCGATGGTCCTCGTCACGACGGTGTGGCTCCTGTTCCGCTGGGGGCTGTTCGAACAGTATATGCTCTACCTGTTCGCGCTGCTGGTCCTCGACACCCTTGTCTTCCATCCGGAGCGACGCCCTCTCTTCGACTGGATCTCCTACCTCTCGCTAGCGTATCTCGTCGTGAACAACGACTTCCTGATTCGTTTCGCTGCGCCGCTGAGCCCCGGCATCAGCTCCTTCCTCATCTCGCTCGACGCGAGCTATCTCTACGGGGGGACCCGGACGTACTTGATCCTCGGACTCATCGTGCTGGTCACTGTGACCTTAGTCCAACTCGTGTGGACCTACTATCGCGACGACCCCGCTCCCTGGCGGTGGTGGAAGTTCGAACCCTCCTCGCGGCCGTCGTCCACGCCCCCGCCCATGCACTAAGATGCGCACGGGATACTGCGCGAAGCTAGGGCCCCCTCGAGCCGGGCGATTCGTGGAGTCGGCGGACGACGGGATCAACAGTATAAGGACACCGACGGTCGACATGTTGTGTGGGGACGAGTCCGTAGGATCCTCCCCGACGCGCGCCTTCTTTGGATCGTTCTGTCCGTCCTGGGGGGGTACGGAATCTGGTTCCTCGGAACGGGAGAAGGGATCCTGCCTCTGTTCGCGATTCCGATCGCGGCGGTGGCGACGGACCTCCTCTACGACCGGGTTCGCTTTGAGACCGTGCGGTTTCCGGATGCGGCCATCGCGACCGGCCTCTTCATCGCCCTGCTGCTTCCGCCCACCGTCCCCATCTTCTTCGGCATCACCGCTGCGATCGTAGCGATCTCGGTCAAGCACATCCTCCGTAGCCAGGGTCGGCCCTGGTTCAATCCGGCCACGATCGGGGTTCTGTTCGTGGCGGTGTTCGGCATCCTCCCGGCCTGGTGGGGGAGCATCAACATCGAGTTGGTCCTCGCCCTAGGGGTTGCTCTCGCCGTCTGGAATCGACGGAACTGGCGGCTGCCGGTCACCTTCCTTGCCGTCTACGCCGCTCTCACCATCCTCGAAAGGGTGCTCTCGGTGGGAATCGCCGGCGGAGGGATCCCTCCGGCCCCGGTGCTCCTCTTGGCGGCGATCGACCCGGCGATCTTGTTCTTCGGACTGTTGATGGTGAGCGAGCCCCGAACGGCGCCGGCAGACCCCTACGCGCAGCCGATTTACGCTCTCGCCGTCGCCGTGGGTGCGGCCTTCCTACCGTTCCTCAGCCCGACGCTCGCCCCTCTCCTTGCTCTGGCGCTCGGCAATGTCATCGCCGTGGGACTGCGCGCCCACCGGCCGATGGTGGGCGCCGCCCCAGCCCGGAGTCCCTCCTCGGCGCGCACCCGTGTGCGGACGAAAGCGATCGCCTCTCGTGCGCGCGGGGGGGCCCAAGCAACGCTCGAGCGATGGACCCGGAGCCGGCGAGCGACGGCGGCGGTGGTCCTGGCGATCTTCGTGGCGATCGCGGGCACCACGGTGCTGCCCGCGCTCGTAAGCCCGGGCCTAGGGAGTCTTCCCCCGGGCT
>JAKAPG010000140.1 GCA_021823085.1 Thermoplasmata archaeon
ACCGGCAGCACCAGCCGGGGCGGTGTCGCAACGGGTGCGCTCGGTGCGATCGTCGGCATCGATATGGGACGCAGCGTCGCGCGAGGAAACGGTGCACGCGCCGGTGGAAACGCAGGCCCGGGGTCTGCCGTCGATATCGCAACCGCCACGCCCGCGAAGACGAAGGCGGCGAGCACCGCGCGGACCTTTGCGTTAGCGAACATTAGTAACCCATGGCCCCTGCGCACCACTTGGAAGCAGACCAAAATACGCGAGGGATGAAGGCCCGGCGGGGGAGGGCTGACGCACCCGGACCCGGCAGACAAGTCGGCGTTGCGGCTCGCGCGCCCGGCCGTCTGGATGATCGACGTCTCGCTTCGAAGGTAGCCTTCCTTGTCGGCGTCCAGGATCGCGACGAGGCTGACCTCCGGGAGATCGAGCCCCTCGCGGAGGAGGTTGATCCCGACGAGGACGTCGAAGCGGCCCAGCCTCAGGTCGCGAAGGATCTCGATGCGCTTGAGCGTCTCGACCTCGCTGTGGAGATAGCGCACGCGCAATCCCTGGTTCCCGAGGTAGTTGGCGAGCTCCTCGGAGGTCGCCTTCGTGAGCGTGGTGACGAGCGCGCGATCGCCCCGGGCGATCGTCGCCTTGAGCTCGGTCAGGAGGTCGGCGATGTGGCCCCGGAGCGGCCGGACCTCGATCGGAGGATCGACGAGACCGGTGGGCCGGATGATCTGCTCAACGATCGCCGAGCTCATCTTCCGCTCGAACGGCCCGGGGGTCGCGCTGACGAACACGGTCTGGGGCGCATGCGCCAGGAACTCGGGGAAGGTGAGGGGCCGGTTGTCCCGGCACGAGGGAAGGCGCCAACCGAACTCGACCAGGTTGTCCTTGCGGGCGCGGTCGCCCTTGTACATCCCCTCGAGCTGCGGGACCCCGACATGCGACTCGTCCATGAAGACGAGGAAGTCGTCCGGGAAGAAGTCGAGGAGAGTGTACGGCGGCTCGCCGGGCCTGCGGCCCGCGAAGTAGCGGGAGTAGTTCTCGATCCCGGAGCAGTAGCCGGTCTCGCGGATCATCTCGAGGTCGTACTCGGTCCGGCTCTTGATCCGCTGGGCCTCGACGAGCTTGTCCTCGCGCTGGAACTCCGCGACCCGAAGCTCCTTCTCCCGGTCGATCTCGGAGAGGATCCCTTGGAGTCGCCGGTCGATGGTGAGGAAGTGGGTCGCCGGGAAGATCGAGAGCTGTCCGATCTCCCGGACCTCCTCCTGGGTCACGGGATCGAGCTCGGTGATGGAGCCGATCGTACGGTCGTCCAGAACGATACGGTGGACCGTCTCACCGGCGCCCATCACGTCGATCGTGCTCCCGCGGACCCGGAAGCGGCCGCGCTTGAGCTCGACGTCGTTGCGCCGGTACTTCATCCGGACGAGATGCTCGAGGAGCTCCTGGCGCCGGATCTCCGTACCGACGGAGAGGTCGATGACGTTCGCACGGTAGTCCTCCGGCGAGCCCAACCCGTAAATGCAGCTCACCGACGCCACGATGAGGACGTCGCGCCGGGTCAACAGGGCCTGGGTCGCTCGGTGGCGCAGCCGGTCGATCTCCTCGTTGATCGACGCGTCCTTCTCGACGTAGAGGTCGATCTGCGGGACATAGGCCTCGGGCTGGTAGTAGTCGTAGTAGCTCACGAAGTACTCGACCGCGTTGCGAGGGAACAGCGCCCGGAACTCGCTCACCAGCTGGGCGGCGAGGGTCTTGTTCGGGCTGATGACCAGCGTCGGCCGCTGGAGGCGCGAAACCACGTGCGCCATCGTAAACGTTTTGCCGCTGCCCGTGACGCCGAGGAGCGTCACGAACTTCTCGTGGCGCCGGAGGCGCTCCACGAGCTCGTCGATCGCCTTGGGCTGGTCTCCCTGGGGAGCGAGGTCGGTCTCGAGCTCGAATCGACCCGGCAGGACCGGGCGCTCCGCGGTCGCGATGTTCATCGGAGTCGGACTCTCCCTCGGGCGTGTCCGTAGCCGTGCGGGTCCACGGTCACGGACGAGAAGCCGAGCGAGACGAGCTTCGCCGCGATCCGGCCCGCGAGCGGCTCTTCGGCCAAGCGCGCCACCGACTCCGGCTCCACCTCGATGCGGGCGAGGGATCCTTCGACCCGGACTCGGACCTGGCGGAACCCATGGGCACGGAGGGCGTCTTCGGCGAGTTCGACCCGGCGGAGGAGCTCGGCGGTGATCGGTTGTCCGTGCCTCACTCGAGAGGCGAGGCACGCATCGCTCGGTTCGTCCCAGTTCGGAAGGCCCCGCTCCCGCGCCGCGAGACGGACCTCCTCCTTGCCCCATCCGACCTCCGCGAGCGGGTGGCGGAATCCGGCGCGGTCCATCGCGATGAGGCCGGGTCGGTCGTCGCCCAGGTCATCCCGATGGACGCCGTCCACGTACTGGACCGCCCCCCACTCCTCTCCGAACTCCCGGAGGGCCCGGGTCTCGACCGAGCGGCAGAAGAAGCACCGGTCGGAGGGGTTCGAGCGATACTCGGGCAGAGCGAGAGGATCGACCGGGCGCACCGCGTGCTCGATGCCGATCGCGCGAGCGACCGAACGGGAGCGCTCGATCTCTCGAGCGGAGACCGCGGGCCCCGTCAAGGTCACTGCGACCGCGCGGCTCCCGAGCGCCTCGAAGGCCAGGGATGCGACCAGCGCCGAGTCCACCCCGCCGGACATCGCGACCAAGGCGGGGCCACGGGCGGCAAGGATCCGAACGACCTCCGGCGCCGTAGCGCGGGGGAGGGCGGCCGAGGAGGAGGTGGGCGACCGCATCGCAAAGCCGGGCAAGCCCCGGTGGATATAGAACACCGACCCGGCGAGGGCCGGTCGACCTCCTCGCCGCGGACCCTTTAATCGCCCTCGAACGTCGCGGGGGCGATGCGCACCTGGGAGCGGTACCTCCCGGAGATCGTGGCCGCGGTCACGCTCCTCTCCGCCACGGCGATCTCCCTCGCGATCTTCTCCGCGTACGGCACGTTCACCACTGCCTTCAGCGTCGTGTGGGGGATCGCCACCCTGAGCTCGGTGAGCCTCTTCTTCGCCGTTCGGCGTTCGGGAGAGGATTGGCACCAGAAGCTGCGCACCCTCTTCCTGATCGGACTGGTCCTTGCCGTCGTTGGCATCTTCACCGGGATCGGCAACAACGCGACCGACGAGCCCTACGCCATCGGCGGCTACCTGAGCTATCTGTTGCAGGGCAAAGACCCGTACACGACCCTCCTGGTCATCCACTACCAGGCCCACGTGCTCAACCTCTGGTCGGCGAACGTGACGTCGTCGACCCTGTACACCTACCTTCCCTTGCTGCTCGTCCTCCAGGTCCCCGGTGCGGGCACGAATGCGATCCCCTACGAACTCCTCTCCCTCGCGTGCTGGGCGGGGATGGTCTACGTCGTCCGCAAGGACCAGTTCGCCTCGCTCGCGCTCGCCTCGCCCGTGGTCGCCCTCATCGCGGCGAACGGGTTCAACGATCTCTTGGTCCTGTTCTTCATGACCCTCAGCCTACGGGGGTGGACCGGCAGTAAGTCGAAGATCGTCGAGTACCTCAGCTACGGCATGAAACAGTTCGCGAACGTCTTCTGGTTCGTCTACTACCTGCTCCGGCGCCGATGGGTTTCGGCGGGCCTGGTGATCGTGATCACCCTCGCCTTCGCGCTTCCGTTCCTGCTCTGGTCCCCGCTCGGGATTGGCTGCCAGGCGATCTTCTTCAGCACGATCCCGCAGTGCGCTTCCCAGCCGAGCTCGGCCCGCCAGATCTCCGACCTCTACTCGCACTGGAACTACTACCTGTGGATCCTCTGGGTCTACGTCCTCTTCCACCCGTGGATCCGCGCGACCGGGAAGCGGGGGGTGGCGCGACTCCGCGCGTCGGTGCCAAGGAAGGCGGTCCTCCCGACGGAGCCCGAGTGATGGACCCTTCACCGGGACCTCCGTCTTCGCTCCCCGCACCCGCGGAACCTTTGGAGGCGCGACGTCGTCGATACCTTCAGTACGCCGGTCTCTGGGCTCTCGGGCTGGCGGTCCCCGCCGGCTACCTCGGACTCGCCGGCGTCTACAATCCCGGTATGGTGGTCTCGGACTCGGCCGCCACGTTTCTCGGAATCTGGGCGCTCTTCTACCCGCTCGGTATCTACCGGCTCCGGCGGGTTTCCCTCGCTTCCCTGGCGAGCTTCGTCGCGTTCGCGGGCTTGGCGCTCGCGCTCGTATCGATTGCGACCGGGTGGGGCAACGGCCTCACGGACGAGCCGTATGCGATGCCGTACTTCCTCGGGCCGCTCCTCAGCGGCCACGACCCGTACGCGACCCCGATCTTCGTGACGTACGATCAGTACGGGACGGTCTTCCACCTGGGGCCGGTGCGGTACATCTACCTGCCCGTGTTGCTCGTCTTCCAACCGTTCGTCGGCGGAGCGTCCGGCTACGGCTACAAGCTCTTCGCGGTCGCCGCCTGGGCGCTGACGGTCTACCTCGTCCGCAAGACCCCGTTCGCGGTCATCGTGCTCAGCCAGCCGTATCTCGCGCTCCTCGCCGCGAGCGGGTTCACGGACTTCCCGGCGCTCCTGCTCCTGACGGTCGGTTTCGTGGGGTTCTCGGGAAAGCGGCAGAACTGGGCGACCTACCTCGCCCTCGGGGCCAAGCAGTTCGCGAACGTATTCGTCGCGCTGTACTATCTCCTCCGACGCGACTGGAAGAATCTCGGGATCGCGATCGGAGTGAGCGTCGGGTGGGTAGATCGGA
>JAKAPG010000141.1 GCA_021823085.1 Thermoplasmata archaeon
CGCGGGCACCGTACCGGCGGACCCCGTCGGCATCGCAGCCGCTTCCGACCGTCCGACCTTAAGCGACGGATGGGGGTTCGGTGGAGAGATGTCGGCGGCCAACAACAACTCCTGGGTACAGTCCTTCCTCCCGGGTCACATCGGCTACGACTCGACCAACGTGAGTCCATATCCCCTCTCGTTCGAGATGCGGGTCCCGGGGAACGCCTGGTCGTTCAAGTGGCAGCAGTGGGCGCAAGAGGGACAGTTCTACAATTCCAGTTACCTCATCTCGTTCGCGTCGTATGCGTGCAATGCCGGCGCCTGTCCGATCAATGGAAGCAGCGGCTTCGCCCTCGGAACGATCTGGTGGATCTGGCGCCTGGGGCTCCCGGAATTCCCCCCCGCGACCGACAACCCGCTGGTCGACGTCTCCGCGCCCTCGCCGACGGTCGTCGACCTGAGAGCCGCCACCACGACGACCCTCGAGCTCAATTGGAGCGCACCGAGCGGCGGCCCCATCGTCAACTATACCGTAGGGTGGGAGAAGAACGGGAGCAAAGCCTGGAGCTACGATTCCCTGCCCGGCAGCGCCGGCTCCTATCCCATCACGAACCTGTCGGCCGGACAGGTCTACCGGATCGTCGTCGAGGCATGGAACCTCCACTACCATGGTCTCAGCGGAGGGGCGACCTACGCCCGGACCGTCGCGGTCTTGCCGCCGACCAACGTTCGCGTGAGCTCCATCACCAGCTCCGGCGCGAACGTGACATGGACCGAGCCCCCGGGCATTGTCACGAACGACACGGTGCTGCTCTTTTCCGGGCTCGTGTGCACGGCAACCCCCGTGCCGAGCAACACCTCGGGGCCGGCCTCGTTCCGCGACCTCAGCGGATTGACCCCGCTGACGAACTACTCGGTCGAGATCCTTGCGTGGAACGGCACGGTCGCATCGAACGCGTCGGCGTGCGTCTCGTTCGAGACCCTGATCGGGAGCGTGTCGCAGCTGTCGGTGACGGCGAGCACGTTCGACTCGCTCTCGGTCGCCTGGCAAAACCCTTCTCCCGGCTCCTTCACCGGGGTCCTCGTGACCTGGGCCACCCACTCTCCCGGCACGCCCGGCATCACGAGCGAGGTCGGCCTGAGGGTTCTGACCACGTACACCGTTGCCGGGCTCGCGGCCCAGACCGAGTACTGGATCAGTGTATCGGCCACCAACGGGACGTTCGTTTCCCCTCCGCTGACCGTTCAGGGCACGACGCAGCCCATCCTTGTGGGGAACCTCACCCGGCTGGCCGCCACGGCGACGACGAACGACTCCGTCCAGATCTCCTGGGTCGACCCACCGCTCGGAGAGCTGACCGGGATCGACGTGATGTGGGCCACCCATGCGCCCAATGTTACCGGCCCCGAGACCGAAGTCCAACTGAGCGTCGTGACCACGTACAACGTTACCGGGTTGCGGGCCGGGACCGAGTACTGGATCAGCGTCTGGGCGACCCTCGGCACGCGCGACTCGATCCCGCTGACGATCCGCGCTAGCACCCTGCCGGCGACTCCCGCCGGCGGGTCCGGGGGGAGCGGCTCCTCGGGCGGCGCCACGAGCACCTTCCCGGGAGCGTTCGGATCCGGCACGCTTCCGTACCTCGGCTTCGGCGCCGTCGGAGCCGCTGCGCTCGGGGGGCTCCTGATCCGTGCCCGACGACGGCGTCGGAGCCACTAGGTCGGTGGGACCGGAACGTTGGGGACTCCTCGTGCAGCCAGCGGAGAGCCGGCCGGTCGATGGGAGCGCTCGGGGACCCGGCGAACCGAACGGGAGAGGTCGGGCCTTCCGCGGGCCCCGCCGGTGCGCTCGGGATAGCCTCTCGGCGTGGCCCCCGCGGGGAACCTATTAGCAAGGGCTGCGGTAGCGGGTGCCGGTAGCTTCCATGGTGACCACGATCGACCTCATGGATTTCGTCCACGAGCTTCGAGAGGACTTCTTCGAGGCGGCGGCGAAGCAGGGCTGGAAGGAGTTCACGAAGGACCGGGGGGTCAGCATGCTCTCCTTTCGAGACGTCTTCCTCCACCTTGCGTACGTGGAGGAGCAGCACGTGACCGAGTTTTGCGAGGGCCGCCCCACGAAGTGGATGCCCGAGGTCATGAAGATCCCGCGGGACCGTTATCTCACGATCGCCGCGGTCCGACGGCGCCTCCGGGAGGTCCGTCGGATGGGCGACCGCAGGTTCCCGAAGTGGAATACCCCCGAGGAGCTCGCGAAGCCCGCGGTCTGGGTCGCGTCGAAGAAGTACCCGCTGCGACTTTCGCGGGACTCCGCCCTCGCACAGTGCGTGACCGAGCATCTGCTTCACCTCGGGGAAGTGGAGGCAATGCTCTGGCAGATGGACGTGGAGCCGCCGAACACGTTCTGGATCATGCGACGCGTGCTCCGGGGGAAGTGGCCCCCTCCGAAGTCGGCGGTGTACCCGGTCCCCGTGAGGTCCCGCACTCTCCCGAGGGCGCGCGCCGTTCCGAAGTCCCGTCGATCGAACTGAGGCGCACCCGGCGATCGGTCGCCGGGAGGCGAATCTCGACTTCCCCGGTCGCGGGGGAGCGTCGGCGGGAGACGACGACGGACCCCCCGGTCCGAGCGGACCTCGGGAGTCGCGAGAAGGGGGCGTCAGCGCTATGACGGTGCATCGAACGTCCGCGGGGCCCACGGGAGCATCGATGGCGTCACGACAACCGACCGTCCCGCCCGCCCGGCACGACCGAAGCGGGCCGCTCGGATGGCTGGGAGGGCAGATCGTGCGCCATCCGCGACGGCCGATCCTCCTCTGGGTGGCGGTCCTCGCGATCTGCCTCCTTCCCGCGGCGAACGTCGGCTCGGTGATCACCAACAGCTTCAGCAATCCTCTCCCCTCCTCGGATCAGAGCGTCCAGGCCCAGAACGCCTTCGACCAGCAGTTCCCCCACGCCTCCTCGTCGCCCTCCTCGACGATCCTCCTCCTCGAAGCTCCCCAGATCGTCGGCCCTGTCGGGCGGAATGCGACGCTCGCGCTCACCGACGCCCTCGCCGCCGACCCTCAGCTCAGGAACGTCAGTTCGATCGATTCTCTCTACTCGGCCTACGCCGGCTACCTGGCCGGCCAGGTCTCGCTGGGGTGGTCCTTCCTCGGCCCGGCCCTCCACGCCTCCCCTTCCCTGCCCACGGCGGTCAACGGTACCGCCACGGTCCTCTGGGGCCCCGTGGCGACCTACTTCGTGAACTGGCAGCACCTCGTGGCGAACCTGTCGTCCGGCACCCCGCCGTCGACCGCCGACTGGCCGGCGTACAACGCGACCGCTCCGATCTTCGCGGCGAACGCGAGCGAGAGCACGGTGCTCCACGACTTCTACGACGGGAACGCCGCGGCGGTCGGGTTCAACGCGAGCGTCTTCGGAGGGTGTCTCGGGACCGGGACCGCGGCCGCCTGTGCCGACGCGGCGGCGCGGGCGACGCTCGGGTCCGTCCTCACGACGCTCTTTCCTTCCCCGACGGCCTCGTTCACCGCTCAGGTGACCCTGACCACCCTGGGCGTGCAGAACTGGACCGAGCCGCTCGCCCGAGAGCTCACCGCGTCGACCGTGCTGGGTCTCGAGATCGGCCTCCCCCCCGCATGGATCCTGACCATCTGGCAGGCGTTCCCGGCCGGCACTCCCCCCACCTCGGCGGAGGCGTACGTCTGGGCCCAGGGGATCGTCCGGACGCTCCCCCCCACCCAGTACCCTCTGCCGATCCCGACGGCGCTGCGTCAGGCGTTCGTGAGCGGTTCCGGATCCGCCGAACTCGTCGTGATCTCGTTCAATGTCGATGACACGTACTCGGTCAACGGCAGCTCGGTGACCTTTGCCGACGTCACCGAGATCGACCACGTCACGTCCCAGGTGCTCGGTGGGACGCCGGCCTTCGTCGGGCTCCAGTACTACCAAACCGGGCCGGCTCCCCTCGATAGCGCGACGAGCTACCTCGCCACCTCCTCGCTGAGTCTCCTCCTGATCCTCACGATCGTGGTGCTGCTCGTGATCATGCTGCTCTACTTCCGGGCCCCGGCGGCCCCCCTGCTCGCCTTCGGCATGATCGGGATCGCCCTCGTGGCCAGCTTCGCGCTCATCTTCGTGGTCGGGAAGCTCGTGACCACGTTCAACTCCGAGATCGAATCGATCATCCTCGTCTTCCTCATGAGCATCGGGACCGACTACTCGGTCTTCCTCCTCGCGCGCTATCGCGAGGAGCTGGTCCGGGGAACCGATCCGAAGGAGGCCGTCGCAACGACGGTCCGCTGGGCCGGCCAGAGCATCACGACGAGCGGTCTCGCGGTCATGGTCGTGGCCGTCGCGCTCACGCTGTCGGGGATCAGCTTCCTCAGCCAGCTCGGCCTCACCCTCCTCATCGCTGTGGCCTGCGCCCTGGTCGCCAACCTGACGATCCTCCCGTCCGTCCTCGTGCTGGTCGGACCCCGGATCTTCTGGCCGAACTCGGGCCGGCGATTCCAACGCTACGCGGAGCGCCGGACCCATAACATCGAGACGCACCGGGACTACATCGCGCGGGCCGGCCGCTCCGCGACGCGCCGGCCCCTGCTGGTGATCGGCCTCATCCTGGCGCTCTCGGTGCCGGTCGTCGCGGTCGCGCTCCAGGTCCCGGTCTCCTACGACATCACGAACATCGGGCTCCCGGCGGACAATCCGGCGCAGATCGGCTTCGTTCACCTCCAGAACGATTTCGGGGCGAGCTACTCTTCGACGAG
>JAKAPG010000142.1 GCA_021823085.1 Thermoplasmata archaeon
CCGGGGCCGCGGTCGGCGCCGTGATCGGCGGAGCCGCGGGAGCCGTCAGCGGCTACTATGAGTGTCAGAACGCCGCGAATGGCGCGGACCTCCAGTCCCAGTATGCCAACTGGGCGCGGACCCTGGCCGTCGGCGCCGGCAACGAGCTCAACATCACCGAGGCCGAGTTCAGTACGCTGATGTCCTCCCTGAACGAGTCGGAGGTTGGATGGGAGCGTGCGGCAGATCACGCTGCGCTCGCGCAGCTGGCGGATCCGAGCTTCAGCATCCCCCGCGACCTGGTCGACTCGACGGTCGTTCCGCAGCTCGCCCCGGTCCTCACCGCCTACGAGTATCAGACCGCCGCGATCCTAAACTCGACGCTCGCGGCCTGGGACGGGCACACCAGTACCGGGGAGCTCTATGGGTCGGTCACCAGCCTCTCGGGGACGAGCACACAGAGCTCCTGGACTCCCACCACGCACCCCGTCCAGACCGTCTCGATGGGGGCGTACGTCGCCATCAGCAAAACGTCCATACCGGTCTACATCCCCGCGGGAGCGCACCTCTACGGCACCGGCACCGTCACGCTCCTCAGGGCCTGCGCAGCGGGCCAGGTGTCCTGCCCGGCCTCCTACGACAACCAGACCTTCTCGGCGACGTTCAACGGTTACGGGAACACCACCTTCGAGGGCACCTCGAACCTCTGGTATGCGACCACTACCGCGACGAGCGACCTCTACATAGTCGGCGGCCAGCAGATCCCAACCAGCATCGGACAGGCGATCACCGAGGTCCCCACGGGGTTGGGTCACTACGACTACTGGGGTCTCTCGGACGGCGTCAGCGACGCCACTAACGGCTACCCTGCCGCGGCGACCACCTCCCAGGCCACCGTGCAGTTCTCGGGAGGCGGAACCACGGTCACCGCGTCCTACCCCGTCTTCCCTGCATCGGTCGGGATCTCCTCGGCCAAGTCGATGGGGGTCGCGGGCAGCCTGGGCTCCGACGTCGGCGACAACCTCCCCGTCTGGCTGGGCGCGATCGAGCTCGACGCCGCGACGAACGCCGAGGCCTACTGGTCGTTCCTCCACGCGATCGGCGTGTGGAACGAGTCGCAGATCCCCTCAGACTGCCTGATCCCGGCTCCGTACCTGACCCTCCCCTCCTCGGTCTCCAACCTGGCCCTGAACTCCACCGAGTGGCTCTCGATGTACGAGGCCGCGCTGACGGGAATGGGCAAGTTCTACAACGTCTCGCTGAACGCGACCGATTTCTGCGGGACCCTAGGGCAGCGACAGTTCTCTCTCGGAGGGGCCGCCTGGGGCAACCTGTTCATCAACGCGACCGGCGCGATCTACCTGAACAACGGGACCTCCCCTGTCGGCATCAACGGCCTCGCGCTCTCCTCCGAACTCTGGAACAACACCTCGACATGGGCCATCCACGGGGACCAGCTCCTCCTGATGCCCACGATATCTTCCATCGATATCCCTGTCGGAGTGAGCTGGGCGGTCCCGGCGAACGACCCGGTCCAGGTCTACGCCATCCAGGCTGGCACGATGCTCTGGCTGAGCGGCAACGGAACGGGAGCCAAGAACGCGAGCGGATGTACGCCGGGCAAGGGGACCTACTGCCCCGAGAGCAGTGGGGTTCGCTTACTCGGGTCACTGTCGCCCGGTGACGCGATCTACCTTACCTCCTGCTCGGTCGGAGGCAGCGCCGCGTCCAACTGCTCTGTCACCGTCCAGACGCTCAACGTGACCGTGACACAAATCACCTGCGGAGACGCGTGTGGGGGGCCTGCGGGCGGCGGAGGCGCGTTCGGACTACCGAACCCGTTCTCCTGGCTAACGAATCTGTTTGGGGGCCTTTTCGGGGGCGGCCCGCTTGGGAACCTCATCGGGAGCATCGTCTCGGCGCTTCTGATCCTCGGAGTGATCGCGGTCCTCGTCTACATCGCGGTGGTCGAGGTCGAGGCGTGGGGCTCACGGAAGAAGGGCGGGGGAGGCGGCGGCGGCTCCGCTGTGGTCGCCCAGGGAGGCCACTGCGATGGCGAAGCGGCGCGGCGATCACGACACGCTCGGGATCGTCCTGCTCGTCCTCGGGATCCTGTTCGTCCTGGGCGGCGTCGGGGCGCTCGCGGAAGGCATCGCCGTCAGCTCGGCGTCGAGCGGGCTCGGGGGCCTGCTCGGGAACCTGGCGGCGACCGAGGAAGCGGTCGGGGGCGTCCTCCTGTTCCTCGGCGTCGTGATGATCGCCGCAAGTGCGTGGTTGAGGCATCGGTGAGGGCGGGCCGTGTCGTTCAGCCTCGCGCAGGACTTCCTCGACGTCCTGTCGACCTACGCGACCGCGATCATCGTCGTGCTGATCGTCTTTGTGCTACTCGGGGCGGCTCGCGGCTGGGTCAGCGGCATCGGGTCGGCCTGGGGGATCGTCGGGGTCGCTGCCTTCGTCACCCTCCTCGGGATCTACGCGCTCTGGGCAGGGCAGGAGGTCCTCGGCGCCCTGATGATCGCCATCGGAGTCCTGATCCTCGTTCTGGACGCTCTCTCGGAGCGACGGGGCACTCGTTCGGCCCGTCGCGCTGCACGGGGGGACTGAGATGAGACGGCAGGGGACCGAGCCGAGGTGGCGCGGCCGCGCCACGCTCGCGATGTCCACCGGGCACCTCGCGGTGCTGGTCACCGGGCTCTTCACGGTGATCGCGGGCGTGGTCCTGCTGCTGGGCAACGGGAGCGTCTTCGCGCCGAGCGAGATCGTGCTGACCCTGCTCGGGGCGTTCCTTGTGTTCCTCGGCGTGTCGGAGACGTTCGTCGAGGAGAAGCGAGGGCACCGATAGATGGCGCGACGCCGACGAATTGGATACGAGGAGGCGGCACGTCGATCCGTCGAGTCGCGGTACCCTGGCGATCCCATGCTGACCCCGGGCCAGAAGGCGCACGCGCTGGAGAACCTCGACAAGGCAGCCCTACGTTTCCGCTTGAGCCAGGCGGATCCCAAGGCGAGCCACCACCACCTCTACAGGGGGGGAGAAGCGGAGCTCCGCGAGTTCGAGCGCCGGTACGGCAAGGAGCACGGGCGCCAGGTCTACGGCGAGGTCGTGGGCAAGGTCGCTCGCGAGCAAGCGTCCCACGAGCGCGGGGGAGTCAAGCTCGAGCACGTCCAGGGCCACATCTCGTTCTCTCGCGAAGGGCGCCCCGAGAGGGTGCGGCCGCACCTCGCCTACGTCCATGCTGCCCCCCACAGCTACGGCCACCACAGCGGACGATGCGACGGCGCCTGCCGCAAAGGCGCGCGGACCCACAAGCATCGCCGCGGTTCAAGCACTGGTGGTTGAGGCGTTCCGAAAGTCGCGGTCGATCGGATTGGGATCCCGACCAGGACGTCCAGCAGCTGGAGCTGCTCGAGCAGCTGGGCCTGGAGCTCGCGGCACGTCAGAGAATCGCAACAGGCGCAGCGAGACGGCCGCGGTGGCGGACGCAAGGCGCCTTGCGCGCAGGCGTTCCGAAAGTCGGGCCTTTGCGGGCATGGCGATGGTTCTCCTGCTGGCTCTTGTCTCGTCCACCGCGTCGGCGAGCGCACCGGTCAGCACGGGGAAGGTCGTGGCTCCGGGCGCCTTCGGAGTGCCCTACGGGCAGGGCTCCTTTCCCGGTCAGTCGCTCTTCCGCGATGGCGGCCTCGTCTACGATTCGCAGATCTCGGTCGAGGTGGTCAACGCGGACCCCTCCCCCGTCACCGTTTCGATCGTGGCCGAGGAGTGGAACCCCGGGACCCAGACGATCTACGTCAACGTGACCGGGCCGAACGGGACATACTCGCTGGTCCCCGAACAGGTCCCCGTGCGTCTCTCTCCCAGCTGGTCGAACTCGAGCCTCACGATCCCCGGGGACTCCTCACAGGAGACCTCGGTCCCCCTTCCCTACGCGGGCTCGTATCGCCCGCTCGAGGTCCGCGTCGGCAACGCCGTCTGGGAACTCCGGACTCTGACCCCGATCACCTCCTCACTGGCCGGGATCTACACGTCGGGCGGCCTCGACGGCGTGGCGCTCACCGAGGCCGGTGTCACGGTCGCGGTGATGCTTGTCTACCTCGCCGCGGCGCGGAGGTTCGGAAAGATCGTCCACAAGACCCCGCGAGTCTCGCCGCTCTGGCCGGCCTTGTGGATCGGCCTCCCCGCCGCCCTCTTCCTGACCGACTACGTGGCGACCAACCAGGTCCTCGGCGCGGTCTCTCCGTTCCTCTACCCCGCGGTGATCGGTGCGGCCGCCTTCCCCTACCTTCCTCGGCTCTGGCGCGACTACGAGCTCGCCGAGCTCCAGGGGATTGAGGCCCGAAACCTGGAGGACGCCACCAACGCGAAGATCGTCCTCCCGCTTGTCCGGACCCGTCTCGGGCTCCGCTGTGCCCCGGAGACGTGGCGCGAGGTCCTCTACGTCCTCTTCGGTGCCCCTCTGCCGGAGGTCCGCGGACACTCGGTCTCCCTGCTCGGTCGGAAGGTTCAGGTCCTGCCCCGCGGCGTCGACGTATCCTGCCCGCTGCCCCCGTACTACACGGCCGAGGCCGACGCGAGCTACTGGTTCGACGCCCGCGTGCCGCCGAAGCGCACCCGCCACCGCCTCGAGTGGTGGCGATTCGAGGACCTGCCCGCGGTTGCGCAGGGGCCCGATGGCCGCGGCGGGACACCCCCGCGGAAGAGACGCCGGCTCTCGCCGCACATCGTCGAGGGGTACCTCAGA
>JAKAPG010000143.1:0-345 GCA_021823085.1 Thermoplasmata archaeon
TTCAACGTCACCGACCAGCTCGTGCCGGTCGGAAGTCCGATCTCCGTGAACGCCACCGCATACGTCTCTTCCACGAACGTCGCCGTGGCGACATTCGTCTGGTTCTGGAGGTCCATCGCCTGGACGACGAGGGAGTTCTTTCCGGATACCACCTGCGAGGCCGGGATTGCCCACGAGTAGAGCGTTCCGCGGACCGTCGGCGGAGAGAGCGGTTCCCCGTTGATCGACGCGCTCACCGCCCCCAGATCGTAGGTCCCGAAGGGGTCCACGATGCGCGTCGAGACCGCGGCTCCGCTCGGGCCGTTGGTGACCGACAGCGGGGCGATGTCCACCGGGTTGTACGTC
>JAKAPG010000143.1:355-4717 GCA_021823085.1 Thermoplasmata archaeon
GGTCGACACCTCATACCACGAGACCACCATCGAGACCGTGCTCCCGCCGGTGATCTCCGAAAACGCCGAGAAGAGCGAGACGTTGTATTCCACCGGGCCGCCCGTAGCGGAGAGGTTCTGGGTCTCGGACCCGGTGCCTATGAGGCCGGCGCCCCCGATCACCGAGACAACGACCGTGACCGGCACCACCCCGGGGGAGGCGACCCCCGCGCTGGTTCCTAGGGACAAGAAGAAGTGTCCCACCAGCGGCGTGCTTTGGGCGAGGTGCAGGCCGACGGCGAGGGTCTGGTTCGTGGAGAACGACCAGCTGTTCACTCCGAGAACAGGGACCAGGTAGTACGAGGCGAAATTCTTCTGGCCGGACGGATACGTCGTCGCCAAGGGGAAGCTCTGGCTCGACGCGGCGATCGTCGCCACGTGCTGAGCGTACAAGGTGACGTTCACCGGGGAACTGCGCAGCACCGTCGTGGGCGGCAAGACCTGGGGCGTTCCCCAGAGCACTTGGCCGTTGGTGCTGGGTTCGCCCGAGCCGGCGAGGATCGAGGCCGACCCCGCGGAGACCGTGCGGACCCCGAGAGGGTTCGGAGGCAAGTAGGCAGGCGTCCCCGTGGAGAAGGGCTGGGTCGTGACGGCGCTCGTCGCCGCCGGCCACAGGTGCCAGCCGGTGGCGTTCTCGAAGGAAAGGCCCGATAGCGTGAGCGGCCCGAGGGTGATCGCGTTCGTGCCCGTGCCGAGCGAAGCCACCCCGGCGAACGGAGCGGCAGTGCCGGTCGAACTGTACGACGAGGCGGCTGTGCCGAGCACCTGACCGTTCATCTCGAACGACCAGACGTCCGAGGCGGTGAGCACGATGCTAAACTCGTTGAGCGTCCCGCTCGCTCCCACGCTCCCGTCTGGGCCGAGGGTGATCCCTGAGGTTTGGAACGGTGCGCCGCTCGCCGGGAACAGTGCGTAGAACCACGCACCGAGGGGATCGGCTACGCTCACCGTGTACCCGGTCCAAAGAACGGTGCCGTCCGGGAGCGTCTCCTGCACGTAGGCGTAGTTGGCTCCCTGACCGTAGACGGTCTGCGGTACCACCGTCTCGATCTGCGCCTGGACCCCGGTGTTGTTGGTCGATCGCGCATCCCCCACGGCCCCGGCAGTGTAGGAATACTGCGCCAGCACCGAGGCGAGATACCCCACGTTGGCGGAACCCATCCCCGTCACGGGGGACCATCCCGGTCCGGCGTCGTACAACCCGTTGGGGCCGTTGGACCCGTTGACGATGTCGAAGAAGGCCCGAGAATACGCCGGGGAATTCAACAGGTCGTACAGGGAGGGATTGATGTACCCGAGGAGGTTCCCGCGCACCGACGCCGTGTAGGAGTCGATCGCCGCGACGATCCCCGCCCACATGGGCGAGGCAAAGCTGGTCCCACCAATGGCGAGGCCGGCGTTGACCACGCCGTTGACCACGATGTCGTTCCCCCCGAACATGGCGTTGGACGCCACGTCCGGTACTCCCCGAGCCCCCGCGAAGGGGCCCGAAGACGGTATCCCCGGCCCATACTGCCAGGAGGGCCGAGAGTAAATCGTGCTGTACCCGCCTCCGGTGTAGCCGTCCCACGCGTCCTCCCAAAGCCGGGAGGTGGGGTTGAAGACCTCGGTGACCTCGGGAGGCCCGTTCACCGGGTTGGCGACGGTGGAAATGGTGCCGTTCAGGGCGAGCGTGGTCCCTCCCACGGCCGTCACGAACGGGCTGTCGCTCGGCCACATGACCGAGCGGGGAACGGCCGAATCATACCCGGCCGACCCCTGATCGCCGCTGGCGGCGAGGATCGTGATCCCTTCGGCTGCCGCCATCTCGAAGAACGGATTGAAGTAATTCGCGGTGGTCCCCACTTCCGGTTCCGGCGCGCCCCAGCTGTTGGAGATGACGTTCGCGATATCGGTCGTGATGGCGTAGACGAGCAGCTGCTGGAGCGTGTAGCCGGCATCGGGGGAGACAAGCGACACGATGTTCGCCGTAGGGGCGAAGGTGTGGGCCATCTCGATATCGAGCGCGGTCTCGATCTCCCATAGGGAGGTGGGGGAGGAGACTATTCCGTCGATCCCCGCGACCGTCGCACCGGTGCCACCACCATAGGGGCTCACGACGTTGAAGGAACCTGGAGAGGCGACGTTGTATTGGGCGTCGAAGCTTGCGAGGTCGGCCTGGGCCGTGGGGTCACCGTAAGCGTCGGTCACCGCGATGGTGATGTACTGTCCTTGGTACCCGGAGTTCAGGAACCCGGACTCGTTGTACGCCATCTCGAGATTCCCGGGCGTGTACGGAGGCTGGGGAATCGCGGCCCCGGTTCCGTTGTTCGTGAGCGAGATCCCCAGGGCCTGGGCCGGTGTGATCGGGCCGTAGGCCGGGTTGATCCGGAGGGTCGGCTGGATCCCGGTGTAGTTGGAGAAACCCAGTTCGCTGGAGACCCAGGGAACCAGCGAGGAGGGCACCTTGATCGGTTGCGTGTTGACGTAGTACGGCAGTGTGATCGTTCCCCAGGAGTAGATGGTCGGTATGCTGTACTGGGCGAACGAGGTCCCGAACGCGGTCGAGAGCTGCGCGAGAGTTCCTTTGAGAGGCAGGTACAGGTGATCCGTGGACGGGAGCGCCTGAAGGCCATAGGTGCCCGTGTAGTACTGGGAGATCGCGTTGAACACCGTGGTGGATGGTTCGAATTCGGTCTCAAACTGAGCGTGCGGGAGGTAGTGGCGGTACATCGGGGAGCCGGGAGTCGAAATCTCCGCGAGCAGCAGGTTCAGAGAGGAGACGTTCTGGAGGGTGAGGCCGAGATACACCGTAGTGGTCAGAGAACCGATCGACGCGAGGGTCGGGAGCGCTCCCGGGATTGCCGTGATGTTCGGAGCGGTGTTCGGAACCACGACCGTCGGGGATCCCGTGAACGACGAGGGGAGCGCCGGAGCGCCGGTAGGGGCCGCTCCGGGCGAACTCCCTCCCCCGGCCGCCGCAACCCCCGCGAACGAGGCGACGGACGAGGCCACGAGCACCGTCACCAAGACGATCGCTCCAATGCGGGTGAACCATCGGGCCTTCGATCGGCGGGCGCTCTCTCCCGGACCATTCCGCGCGTCAGCCTGCACGACCGCGCAGAGCGGAGGGGCGTTCATAACCGAACGCTATTTGAGCTCCGAGGGGCTTCGAAATTCGAGCCCCCGTCGATGGTTGGCGAGGGGGTTCGAATCGTAACCTCCCCTCGTACACCGAGAGGCAGATAGCAAGTTACGTAGTAGGTCCCTGGGTCACTATTAAGTAGCGAAACGTGTATTCACTAATCGCCGAGGAGTGGGCGGAGCGCATGCAGGGAGCCCGGGCGGGGCCCGCAACAGTCCTTAAAAAGCGCGTACGCCCGGCGGTCGTGGACGATGCTTCTTTGCGGGTGCTTCCACCGCCCGACGGGCAGGCGGGACCGTCCTCCGGAGAAAGAAGGGCGCCGGGGTCGGTGATCAATACGGAAATCGATGAGGCGTTCGAGCGGCTCTACCACGAGGTCCGGGCATTCTCCCATACCGTGCGGGCCCAGGTCATGGAGACGATTCCTGGCGATGCTCAGACCCGCGCAGCGCAGAATGTTCGCCTGGCCCGGACGATGTTCGGAAAGTGGTCGCTCGAGATCCTCTCGGCTCTGTATGGAGCCCAGGCGATCGGGTTCGAAGACCTACGACGGACGCTGCGCGGAGTCACGTCCAGCGTTCTCTCTCATCGGCTGAAGATGATGGAGTCTCATGGTATGGTCGTCCGCGAGGTGCAGACGACCCGCCCGGTTCGGGTCCGGTACGGGTTGACGACCAAGGGCCTCACCGTCGCGGTCCTGGGCGAGCCGGTCTTCTTGTTCCTTCAGTACACCGATCGCGCGGAACGCACGAACCCCTCGCTCGCCGCGCCTGCCGCGGCTCGGGGCCGGTGGAACGTCCGGGACCGACGCGGGTCGCCCGCCTCGACCTCGAAACAGTAGTATCTCCCCGACGTCCGGCCTATCCTGGGCCTTCTCACCGTCACGCTTAGATCGTTCACCACGATCGCCGACGACGAGTACGCCGTCGCGCCGCTCGGCGTCGCGTTTCCCACCGCCCTCGAGCTGCGCCCTGGGAAGAGAGTGCTTCCCGAGGTATGGGCAGCGGTGGACATGTCCCCGGCTGCGCTGCGAGTCGGGCGGGTAGTCGCTAGCGATGGTGGGCGCGGGCGAGCAGCTCGTGATCCGAGGGCAGCGTCGGGATCCCGCGGGGGAGCGGCCCCACGAACGGAACACGGGGGCTCGGCCGAGAGAGGCGTTCGGGGGGCGCGGTCGAGGATCGCGCCGTGCCGCTCTCGTC
>JAKAPG010000144.1 GCA_021823085.1 Thermoplasmata archaeon
CGCGGCACGGCATCCGTGAGGCGGCGTTCCTGCTCCGAGCGATGGCCGAGCGGTTTCCGGCGGGCTCGGTCCACGTCGCGGTGATCGATCCCGGCGTCGGGGGCGCCCGCGCCCCGATCGTGGTCGAGTGCACCGACGGGTCCGTCCTGGTGGGACCCGACAATGGCGTATTGTGGCCGCTCGCCGAACGGCTCGGCTATCGGGCCGCCTACCGCATCGACGCTCGACGTCTCCGACACCGCCGGGTGGGCCGGACGTTCGACGGACGAGACCTGTTCGCCCCGGCGGCCGCGAGGATCGCGCAGGGGGCTCTCCCTTCGTCCGTGGGACACCGGTGGCGTCCCGTGCGACTTCGACTGCCTTCGGCCGAAGTGCGGAAGGGAACGGTCGCGGGGGAGATCCTGCACGTCGACCGGTTCGGCAACCTGATCACCAACATCCCTGCGGATCGCTGGCCCAGCGGTCGGCGATCCGGCTCCCTCCGGGTCGGAAGGCTCGTGCGACGCGAAGTGCCTCTGGCACGGTCCTACGAAGCGCTCGGGAAGGGCCGCTTGGGGGTTCTCCCCTCCAGCTTCGGACTTTTGGAGATCTCCGTGGGGGAGGGGAGCGCGGCCTCGCGCCTGCGCGCCCGGGCGGGCGATCGGGTCGAGATCGCCGATCTGCGGACCGCGCGACGGGCCGCCGGGGAGGGTCGGAGCTCGATCGGAGAGGATCGGCGCAGGGCCGTTGGCGCATTCGCTCGCCGCGAGCGGGTTTCGCGTCGGCCAGCGCAGCGATAAATGGGTGGGCCCGCCCTACTCAACCGCAAACTAGATGGTCCGGTTCGCAACGCGAGATACCTTGTCCGGAATTGGTGGCGGAATGGCACGTCGAGATTTCTACGAGGTCCTCGGGGTGTCGAAGACCGCGAGCCCGGACGAGATCAAGCAGGCGTACCGTCGTCTCGCGCGCGAGCACCACCCGGACATGAACCGGGAGAATCCGAAAGCGGCCGAGGAGAAGTTCAAGGAGCTCTCCGAGGCCTACGAGGTCCTCGCCGACCCGGAGCGCCGGAAACGCTACGACACGATGGGGTTCTCCGCGGTCGAGAGCGACTTCGGTCCGCAGGGATTCACGTGGCAGAACTTCACCCATGCCTCCGATCTCGAGGACCTCCTCGGCTCGAACCCGATCTTCCAGCAGCTGTTCGGAGGCATCTTCGGCGGTGCCCAGGCCTTCGGCGGCGGAGGGCCGATGCCCGGGCGCAACATCGAGGTCGCCATCCGGGTCCCCCTCTCGGCCGCGCTGACGGGAGCCCGCTCCTCGCTCTCGATCCCGTTCGTGGGGCCGTGTCCGCAGTGTATGGGCACCGGGGCTCGGGACGGCACCGCGTTCGAAACCTGCCCTACGTGCCGGGGGCGCGGGCAGGTGCAGCGGGTCACGCGACAGTTGGGCGGGCAGTTCGTCACGATCGGGCCGTGCCCGACCTGTCGCGGCACCGGGCGCAAGATCCTCGAGAAGTGCAAGAACTGCAAGGGAACCGGCCAGGCTCGCGCCACGAAGCACCTCGAGGTGCAGATCCCCCCCGGCGTCGACACCGGAACGCGCCTGCGGCTCGCCGGGCAGGGTCTCCCCTCGCCCAACGGCGGACCCCCCGGCGATCTGTACGCGCGCATCGAGATCGAAGAGAACCCTTCGTTTAGGCGCGATGGTCCGGACCTCTATACCGAAGCGCCCGTCTCACTGCGAGTCGCGCTTCTCGGGGGTGAGATCGGGGTGAAGACCGTGGACGGGAGCGAGATTCGCGTGAAGGTCCCCGCCGGCACCCAACCCGGCCGTGAGCTTCGGCTCAAGGGTCAGGGTCTCCCGAAGTTCGGGGGCGGAAGCCGGGGCGACCTCTACGCGATCGTGCAGGTCGAGATCCCGAAATCGTTGACCGGTCGCCAGAAGCAGCTTTTGGACGAGGCGTTCGCGGAGGACGGATCGTCGCGACGGACCTCGATGTTCGGTCGATAGGGTGATCGCGATGCCGGACGACGGCGAGCTACCGCCGAGCGACACCTACTTCACCGCGCAGCCTCACTCCCGCTCCCAGCGGCGTCGCCTCCGGTTCCTTTACCGCGGCGAGGTGATCGAGGTCGAGGTCGACCGGGGGGTCTTCGCGAGCGCGGGCCTGGACCGGGGGACGGGGCTCCTCATCGAGAGCACGACGGTCGGGTCGTCCGATCGGGTCCTCGACATCGGTTGCGGGTGGGGTGCGGTGGGGATTGCCGCCGCGAAGTCTGCCCACTCGGGGCGGGTTGTCCTCGTGGACGTCAACCGACGGGCCGTCCACCTTGCGCGTCGCAACCTCGAACGGAACCGGATCGAGAACGCCGAGGTGCGGATGGGCTCGCTCTTCGAACCCGTGGACGGCGAACGCTTCGACCTCATCATCACGAATCCGCCGTACCGAGCGGGTCGACCCCTCATCGAGAGACTCATCCGGGAAGCCCCGGCGCACCTCGACCCGGGGGGTCGACTCGTCCTCGTGGGCAAGAAGAGCCAGGGGATCAAGTTCTACCAGGACCTTCTCGAGTCGAAGTGGCCGGGGCTGGTCGAAGTCCTCTCGCGGGGGTCGGGCTATCGCGTCCTGGAGGCTCGACTCGCCCTACCCGGGCGGAGGCGTGAGGGTTCCTCAGATTCCTCGCCTTCAAAGCCCGTCCACCGCGAGATGTCGATGCTCAGCTCGGGCACGTCCCGTCCGGGCGGGACAGGTCCATGCGATCTACCGAACCGTAGAACTCTCTCCCTGCGTGCGATCTCGATCGACGACGCAAGGGGATCGAGGTCCGCCCTCCGTTCTCGGCGAAGCGCTTAAAAAGGGGGGCCTGTTGCGCGCCGACGCTCCCACGGCGAGCCGGCGGCGCGAGGCTCAAGGGCCCGCGTGGGCGTACCGATCAACGAAGGTGGGAACCGCGCCCAAGAACCCCAAGGACGAAGAGGCACCGGCCGCGCCCGCAGCTCCAGCGCCGCCGGCCGAAGGGGAGAAGCCGGGGAAAAAGGAGAAGCCGGGCCGCGCGAAGGACGGGGAGAAGGAAGTGGGTCCTCGCGGCAAGGGCAAGAAGGGCCCACTCGCGCCTACCGCCCGGGCCGGCGCTCCGGTCTCGACCAATCCGAACTTCCGATACATCGTCCGCGTCGCCAACACCGACCTGGACGGTCGCCGGCGCACGGCCCTCGCGCTCACGGGCGTGAGCGGCGTGGGACTCCGCATCGCCGAAGCGACGTGCCAACTGGCGGGGGTCGACCCGCACGCGCTGATCGGCGACCTTCCCGAGCCGACCGTCGAACAGATCGAGGCGACGCTCGTGGAGCTGCCCACGAAGCTCCCCGCATGGATGACGAACGAGCCCCGTGATTACGTCGGGGGCGACACGTTCCACCGGTTCGGTCCGGACCTCGTGACCGCCGAGCGAGACGCGGTCAACCAGATGAAGATGATCCGGTCGTATCGCGGCGTTCGCCACGAGCGCGGCCAGAAGGTCCGGGGCCAGCGCACTCGCTCCAACGGCCGCACGGGCATGGCGGCGGGAGTACTCAAGAAGGCCGCCAAGGAGGCGGCCCAGACAAAGGCGAAGGAAGAGGCGGGCCCCGCTCCGGCAGCGGCCGCGAAGCCGGCCGCGGCCCCCGCGAAGAAGGAGGCTGCGTAGGGAATGGGAGACCCGAAGTTTGTCCGCCGCTCCTACGACAAGCCGAAGCACCCGTGGGAAGCGACGCGTATGGAGGAGGAGCGCAAGCTCCTCGCGAAGTACGGGCTCAAGAACAAGCGCGAACTCTGGAAGGCCCAGTCGATCCTGCGCGGGTTCCGCCGTCAGGCGCGGGACCTCCAGGCGCGCCTGCGTGCCGCCGAACCCCAGGCGCAACGCGAAACGACCCTCCTGCTCGATCGGCTCGTGCGCCTCGGCGTCCTGTCGGTCGGCTCTCCCACGAACGACGACGTGCTGGCGCTCACCACCGAGGAGATCCTGCGCCGGCGCCTGGAGTGGATCGTCGCGGCGAAGGGGCTCGCGCCCACCCCCCGCGGAGCTCGCCAGATCATCGTCCATGGCCACATCACGGTCGGGGACCATCGGGTCACCCGCCCCGGGTATCTCGTCAAGTCCGCCGAGGAGACCGGGATCGCCTACGATCCCTCCAGCCCGCTCGTGAGCGAGGATCACCCCATCCGCGTGGCGATGCGCGAGCGTGAGGCGGCTCGGGAAGCCTCCCGAGCGGGCCCGGCGCCCACCGAGGCCCCTCCGGAGGCACCGTAGACCATGGCGAAGATCGGCATCGCGCACATCTACGCGAGCTACAACAACATCCACATCACTGTCACCGACATCACGGGTTCTGAGACCTTGGCGAAGGCGACCGGGGGCATGGTCGTCAAGGCCGCCCGCGACGAGTCGAGCCCGTACGCCGCGATGAAGGCGGCCGACCAGGTCGCGGCGATCATCAAGGAGAAGGGATACGAGACCGTCCACGTCCGAGTGCGGGCTCCCGGCGGGAACCGCTCGCGGTCGCCGGGCCCCGGCGCTCAAGCCGCGATCCGCGCGCTCGCGCGGGCCGGCGTCAAGATCCATCGCATCGAGGACGTTACCCCGGTGCCCCATGACGGGACAAAGCCGAAGGGCGGCCGACGCGGACGACGGGTCTAGTGAGGGGGTCCGATCGGATGCAGGTCACCATCCAGGAGCTCAAGCAGATCGG
>JAKAPG010000145.1 GCA_021823085.1 Thermoplasmata archaeon
GGGTCCGCGTCGAGGCGGTCGAGATCAAGGAGGTCGACCCGGTCGGCCCGGTCAAGAGCGCGATGGAGGAGCAGACCGCCGCCGAACGTCAGCGGCGGGCCGCCGTCCTCCGAGCGGATGGAGAGAAGCGAAGCGCGATCCTCGTCTCGGAGGGCCAGAAGCGCTCCCGCATCCTTCAGGCCGAAGGAGTTCGTCAGTCGAAGATCCTCGAAGCCGAGGGGGGCCGGGTCGCTACGATCCTCGAAGCGCAAGGAGAGGCCCAGCGCCTGCGGATCCTCGCCCTCGGAGCGAGCCCGCTCGATGCGAAGGCGCTCACCGTCCTGTCCCTCGATACCCTGAGCGCCGTGGGCGATGGACAAGCGACAAAGATCCTCTTCCCGTTCGAGTTCTCCCGATTGATGGAGGGTGCTGCGGAGTACCTGGGCACGTCGCGCACCGTCCCGGACCGCGCGCTCAACGCTATGGACGACCTCGAGAAGAAGATCGGTTCGATGAACGATATCCTCGGCCCGATCCCGCGCCAGGAGGAGCTGATGACCGAGATCAAATCCATCGAGGACGAGATCAAGGCGGAGTCCGACGAGTCGACCGCACTCGTAGGACCGCTCGGCGGGGCCCACACTGGAAAGCCCGCCGCGCCGGATCTCCCCGAGCCCGAATCGGTGGTGCCCGCCCCGCCGGCGGCCGCGACACCGCCCGCGCGCACGCCGGGGAAACCTCCCTCCACCACCGACTAGAGGGCCCCCCTCCGGTCGAAGGCATCGAATACCTCGGCGGCGTCAGCGCCGGTCGATGACCGATTCTATCCGAACCGAGAGACGGGGCCCGATCACGGCGGTCACCATCGACCGCCCCGCGCAGCGCAACGCCCTCGACGTCCCAGCGATGCGACTCCTCAAGCAGACCTTGCAGCGGATCCACCTCGACCGCGGGGTGCGCGCCGTGATCCTCACGGGTGCCGGGGGCGCGTTCAGCGCCGGCGGAGACGTGGTGACGATGGCTGAGTTCGAGCACCGGGGGGAGCTGCCCCAGCTCTTCCACGAGCTCACCGGCGAGATGGAGCATGCGATCCGGGAGATCGTCACGATGCCCAAACCCGTGCTCGCAGCCCTCCCGGGCGTGGCCGCAGGAGGGGGTCTCTCGCTCGCGCTCGCGTGCGACTGGCGCATTGCGAGTGAGAAGGCGCTGCTGGTCCCTGCGTTCTCTCGTCTCGGTGCGGTGCCCGACGGGGGCCTCACCTACTTCCTTCCCCACTATCTCGGGATCGGCGCGGCCCAAGAGCTCCTCCTCTTTGACAGCCGCATCACCGCCGCGCGTGCACGCGATCTTACCCTCGTTCACGAGGTCGTGCCGGCCGACAAGCTCGAGGCGCGGATGTGGGAACGCGCCGACGAGCTCTCGAGGGGCCCGACCCTCGCGTGGGGATCGGTCAAGCGGCTGATGATCTCCGCATTCGGTCAGAGCCTCGAGGCCCAGATGTCGCTCGAGCGGAAGGCCGCGGTCGAGGCCGCGCAGGGGCCCGAACTGGCCGAGGGGATCCGCGCGTTCCGAGAGAAGCGTGAGCCTCGCTTCGGCGGCACTCAGACGGCGTGAGTCGGGGCCGGCCACGGACGCTCGAGCTTCCGCTCGAGCTCTCCGCGTACTCCCGGCCAATCGCTCGCGAGGATGCTGAAACAAACCGAAGACCGGTAGACCCCGCCCTCGAGCTTCAGGTGCTCGCGGAGCGTTCCCTCGCGCGTCGCACCCAGACGTGCGATCGCCTGCTGGGAACGCTCGTTCCTCGAATCCGTCCGGAGCTGGACCCGGTGCGCGTGCTCCTTCTCGAACGCGTGGCGCAGCGCGAGGTACTTCACCTCCGTGTTGATGGGAGTACGCCAGAGGGCGGAGTCGATCCAGGTACCGAGCTCCACCGATTGGTCGATTCGCTCGATGTCCAGGTAGCGGAAGATTCCGACGAATCGGCGCTCCGTCCGCGACCAGATCGCAAACGGGAGGACCTCGCCGAGACGCTGCTCCGCCAGAAGCCTCTCGACGAGCGCACCCATCTCCACTTCGTTCCGACCGGGGCCGATCCGAAGCCATCGCCAGATCTCCGGATCGCGCCCCGCGACGGCGAGCTGGGCGATGTGGCCGCGCTCGAGCGGCCGGAGCTCCACGTACCGGCCCCGGAGGGTGACCGGGCGGCGAAATCGAAGCGGTGGGGGAAGCCCGCCCTTGGCGCGGGTCGCTGGGCTCGTGTCGGTCGGAACTGGGACCTGCCGCACGGGAGGCGGCGAGGGGAGACGCCAGGGCCGTGCCAGGCGAACGTCCAGCTTCGCCCGCACCCCCGGCCACTCGGAGCACAGGATGCCGAACTGGACGCTGGTCCGGAAGCATCCGTCGCCGAGCAGTTTGTCTTCCCGGAGAACGGCTTCGCGCGTGGCCCCTAGGTCGATGATGGCGTTCTGGGAACGCTCGTTGCGCAGATCGGTCTGAAGGGACACCCGGTGGGCCCCGGCGGTGTCGAAGGCATGGGCGAACAGGGTTCGCTTGCAATCCGAGTTGATCGGAGTCCGCCAGAACTGGGGATCCAGCCAGGTCCCTCCGACCTCGACGGACTCGTTCGCGGGGTCGATGTGATGGAATCCGGTCGCGCCGAGCACTTGACCGGTCGTTCTCAACCGTATCGTGAACATGACGGATTGACCGGTGGAGATGAACGGGTCGTAGCTACGAATGTAGGCCCGGACGTCGTCCAGGGTCCATCCCGGGCGATGGCGGAGGTACCGCTGGACCTCGGTCGAAGCCGACGCACGAAGAAGCTCCGGAGCGTCGTCGAGCGATAGCGGCCGGAGGTCGACGTACAGGCCCCCCAGGACGAGGTCGGCCGCGAACCTTTCGGGGAGCATCGGGACGCGGTGAACCCGAACCGGATAACTTCGACGGGAGGGTCCCGTGACGATGGCCCGGGTCGGTTTACGTCAAGAAACGGGGCACGGCTTAAATAAACTCCGGCCGTCGGACGTTCGCTACTTGGTGAGCGGAAGGAGGAGACACCCATGGACGCAGGTGTGACGACGTTCCTTGTCTTCGCGCTCGTCGCCGTCGCCTTCGGCGTTGGCTCGATCTCGCTGAATCGCATGCTGGGCGCGAAGCGGCGTCGCTCCTACCTTCAACTGACCACCTACGAGTGCGGCGAGGAGGCCGAGGGGGAGGCGCAGATCGACTTCCCCACGCAGCACTACACTTTCGCGATCGTCTTCGTAGCCGTCGACGTGCTCGGCTTCATCCTCGCCCTATGGGCGCTCACCTTCCGTGGGGTGAACTCCGGCACCTTCCCGGTTCTCATCGCGTTCGGTTTCGCCGCGCTCGCGATCGTGGGGATCTACTACGCGCTCAGCGGTGAGCGCCGGTGGGTGGTATGAGCGCTCCGGAGGTGGCCGCGAAGCCTCCGACCGGCGAGCTACCGGTGGTCACGCGACCGGGAGTGCCGTTCATCGAGATCGAAACCCTGCGCGCGAAGGAGTTCATCCCGGCCGCGAAGGAAGCGCTGTCGGCGATGATCGCCGAGCGCGGCAAGGACGATCTTACCCGGCCCGTTTTCAACTGGGCCGGCCGCAACTCGCTGTTCCCGCTTCACTGGGGCCTCGCGTGCTGCGCGATCGAGTTCGCCGCCGCCTTCGGAGCGCGGTGGGATGCCGAGCGATTCGGCGTCGTGCCCCGGTCCTCCCCTCGCCAGTGTGACCTCATGATCGTGAACGGGACCGTGACGTGGAAGGTCGCGCATAAGCTGATCACGCTCTACGAACAGATGCCCGAGCCCAAGTGGGTCATCGCGATGGGGAACTGCGCGACGGGCGGAGGTCCGTTTCGCACGGCGTACTCGGTCGTCCCGGGGGTCGACAAGCTCGTCCCGGTCGACCTCTACATCGCGGGGTGCCCACCCCGACCCGAGGCAATGCTGGATGGGATCCTGAAGCTCGAAGAACTGATCCGGGATCGCAAGGAGTGAATCTCGGGTCCCGGCCGTCGTCCGAAGGAAATGGAAGCAGAGTTCGCCTCCCAGGTGAGCGCCCGGCTGGGGGACCGCATCGTCGTCATCGACGCGTTTCCGGGCACGTTGGGGCGTGTACGGTTCAAGGCAGACTTTGCGCTCGATGTGTTCCGCTCGATGCGGGATGATCTCGCCTTCGCCCACTTGTCGATGATCGGGGGAATCGATTGGGTCGATCACCGCGAAGTCTTCTACGTGCTCTGGTCGGACGTGCGGCGCGCCTACGTGATTCTTTCAACGGATCTTCCGGCCGAGCAGGCGCACATCGAGTCGGCGACGCCCGTCTGGCCGGGCGCGAACTGGCACGAGCGTGAGACGTGGGAGATGGTCGATGTCGTCTTCGATCACCACCCGGACCTTCGGCACCTCTTGCTGCCCGACGGTTACGCCTTCCATCCCCTCCTCCGTTCGTTCAAGCTCCACGAGCCCGAGGAACTGGAGGTTAAGACGCGCAATGTCTGAGATGTGGATCAACATGGGGCCGCAGCACCCCATGACGCACGGCCTGTGGAACCTGAGGGTCAGGATCGACGGCGAGGTGGTCCTCGATGTCGATCCCGAGATGGGCTTCCTCCATCGCGGGATCGAGAAGATCAGCGAGGATCGCCACTACAACGAAGTGGTCACGCTGATGGACCGATGCTGCTACGTCGCGGGCATGGCGTG
>JAKAPG010000146.1 GCA_021823085.1 Thermoplasmata archaeon
GCTCGACACCTACGTGGAGCTCAAACGGCAGGAACAGCTCGAGCTAAACCTCCGTCCTCACCCGTACGAGTTCTACCGGTACCTCGACGTCTGAACGAACGGAGCCGCGCGAACCCTTTCAACCCTCCCGAGCTGCGGGAGGTTTCGGGCGGGTGCCGGGACATGGGCGACGCGCGGTGGTTCCGTGACGGCCGAATCTTCACGGGCCGTCGCTACGTGGAATCGCTCGCGATCGAGGCGGGGCGGGTCGTCGCCGCGGGTACGACCGCGTCCGTCGCCCGCGAAGTGCCGACCGGTGCGGAGGTGGCCCGGCTCGAGGGCCGGCTCGTGATCCCCGGCCTCATCGACGCCCATCTCCACCTTCCCGAGATCACCCGTGCGCGGACGTCGCTCGACGTGCGCGGAGTTCCCTCGTTCGAGGAGCTGGTCGAGCGTCTGCGGGAGTTCGCCCTCCGATGTCCGGACCAGGTGATCGTCGGACACGGCTGGGAGGCGGAGCAGTTCCGTGAGGCCCGGGACCCGGACCACTCCGTGCTCGATCGCGCGGTCGCCGACCGACCGGTGATCCTCTACCACACGAGCGGTCATGCCGCCGTCGTGAACCGCGCCGCGCTGGACGCCGCCGGATGGGAGCGTTCTTCTCCCGACCCCCCTCACGGTCGGCTCGGCCGGGCGGTCGACGGAACGCCGGATGGCCGCCTGTACGAGGGGGCCCTGCGGTCCATCGGGACCGTCCTCCACGCGACGTACCCTCCCAGCGTTCCGGCGTTGGCCGAGACCCTGCGGGAAATGGCATCGCTCGGCATCACGTCGGCCGCGACGATGAACGTCGGTCCCGATGAGCTCCGTACGCTCCGGAGCCTCGCCGATGAGGTTCCGCTTCGGCCCCGGCTCCGGGTCTACCTGAACCTTGCGTGCGCCGCGCAGCGTACGGACGCCGAGCTCCGACCCGCCGGACCGGAGGGAAGCTTCGCCGTGGTGGGAGTCAAGGGATTCACGGACGGCGCGTTCGGTCCCCGCACCGCGTGGCTCTCGGCCCCCTACTCGGACCGCTCCCAGGAGTCGGGGCTTCCCGCGAGTTCGGAAGAGGAACTTGCCGAGGCGATCGCCCAGGCCGCAGGACGGGGGCTCACCCCGGCCCTCCACGCCATCGGGGACCGGGCCGTCCTGCGGGCCGCCCACCTCCTCGAGCCCTGGGTCGGGCGCCTTTCCCGGCCCGCCCGGGTCGAGCACGCGGCGCTCACGCCGCCCGATGTGCTGAGGGAGCTCGAGCGGGTGCGCCCCGCCCTGGTCGTGCAACCCGGTTTCCTGTGGAGCGATGCCTGGCTCCTCCAACGCCTCGGGTCGGCACGGACCCGGTGGGCGTACGCCTTCCGCAGCCTGCTCGATCGGGGGCTGTTGCTCGCCGGCTCGAGCGATGCCCCGTACGACTCGCTCGATCCGTGGCGGGGAGTTCGGGCGTGCGTCGAGCGGGCCGACCCGCTGGGTCGATCGGCAAGCCCGTCGCCCCTCGAGGCGATCCCGGTGGAGGAGGCCCTCGCGCTCTACACCGGACACGGGGGGCTCGTTCTGGGGGAGCCCGAGCTCGGCTCGCTCGAGCCGGGAGCACGGGCCGACCTGGTCGTCCTGGACTCGAGGGACCTCGCGGAGGCGGTCGCGGCCGGATCGGACCGGGTTCGCGAGACCTGGGTCGGGGGGATCCGTGTCTCCCCGACCTCGGCCGAGGGGCCCGGCAACGTCTAACCCCCGGGCGATTTGTCGCGTTTGTGTCCGCCGCGATCGGGCCCCCGTCGCTCCGGGAGTTCTCCCCGACGATGCGCGTCGATGTGCTGGTCTCCGACTGGAGGGCGGCGCTCGTGCCCGAACTCCCCCAGGAGGAGCGGGAACGTGCCCTCTACGAGCAGGCCTGGGAGGCGTACCGCGAGGGCGACTACGGCTTTGGGCTCTGGTGCTGGCACGAGTGCGATCGCCTGACGAACAACCTGAACGGGAACATCCGGGAGGTGACGCGGATCCTCGGACCGGGACGCTACTTCGGCTTCTCCCATCGGAAGGCCGTCGCGCTCGCGGTCCCGATCGAGCGCATCTACCGGCCGCGCAAGGGCGACATGAGCACTCCGCGGACGGATGCCTTCGTGCTGCCCCACTACCAGGTTCTCTGCGTCTACCTCGCCCACGCGGAGGCGGGAGAGGCCCGGGCGAAGGCGCTGCTCGAGATCGCGCTCGGAGAGATCGAGGACCGTCGCCGGGCGGACCCGTTCCTCCGCCATTTCGAGACCTTCCGGGACCTCTACCGGCGGACCTCCGCCGCCGCGTCGGGGACTCCGACACCGGCACCGGCCGGCGCCGGTCGGGCGGCCGAGAAGGAGCCGCCAGCCCGCCCCCGACGGGGCCCCTGAGGGGCCGACGGGGACCGGCCGCCGAAGCCTACTTTAGGTCCTCCCGCTCGCGGACGCAGGAGCAGGCGGGACGATGAAAGCGGTCGTGCTGGGCGGGGGCGGGTTGACGGGCCGGTGCACGGTGCGCGACCTCGCAAGCGGAGGCCGGTTCGATGCCGTCGTCGCGGCCGACCTCGATGCTCGTCTCGCAGAGGATTCCGCTCGGTCCGCGGGACCCCGGGCGAGCGCCGCGACGATCGACGTGCGCGACCGGTCGGCCGTAGCCCGTCTCCTCGTGGGGGCCGACGTCGTGGTGAACGCCGTCCAGTACACGTTCAATCTCGCCGTGATGGAGGCGGCGCTCGACGCCAAGGTCCCGTACCTCGACTTCGGCGGCCTCTTCCACATGACCCGCCGCCAGCTCGCGCTCGACGGGGCGTTCCGGGCGGCGGGGCGGGTCGCGATCCCGGGGCTGGGCCAGGTGCCCGGTATCTCGAACGTGCTCGCGATGGAAGCCGCCCGCGACCTCGACACCGTCGAATCGATCGTCATCCGCGACGGGTGGCGGGACCTCACCGTGGGGGCTCCCGAGATCTCCTTCACCTGGTCGCCGAGCACGTTCCTCGACGAGATGGTGCTGCCGGCCATGGTCTTCGAAGAGGGGAACTACCGCGAATATCCCCCGATGAGCGGCGCGGAAGAGTTCGACTTCGCGCCGCCGGTCGGACGTACTCGGGTCTATCGGACCCTGCACTCGGAACCGGCGACGCTGCCGGAAAGCCTTCGGTCGAAGGGCCTACGGCACTGCGAGTGGAAGGAGGGCGGGCCCGGCATCGAAGTCCTGCGGACGATGTCGCTCCTGGGCCTTGCCTCGGACACCCCGCTGTCCGTCCGCGGAGCCTCGGTCACGCCCCGCGAGTTCACGCTCGCCCTGCTCAAGCGCGAGAAGCTGCTCGGAGCGCCGGAGGGGGTCGTCGTCGACGACTGGGAGGTCTGCGACCTCGAGCTTCACGGAACGAAGGGAGGTCAACCGGTGACCCGCCACGCGATCGCACGCTTCCCCCCCCGGCCCGACTGGCACCTCACGGCCACGGAGTACGCCGTCGGGGTCGCGGGCGCGATCGGGGCCGAGCTCATCGTCGAGGGAAAGGTCGACGGCCCCGGAGTGCTCCCTCCCGAGCGATGCATCCCGGCGGAAGCCTTCCGGACGGCGCTCCGGACCCGCGGCATCGAGACGACGATCGCTCCGCCCGAGCCGGGGCTTGCCGAGTTCCCGAAGCGGTGAGCCGCGAGGGCCGGACAGGGAAAGCAAGAGGTTCAAGACACGTTTTTGGGGCAATACAGCCCCGTTTTCCTAGATTGGACCCACGATTCGATGGATGTTCAACGCATCCATCTACGTCTTCGCCATCGATGTATTTCATTCTCGTGGTTAGCCAATTATATATAGGCTGCTCGGGCTCCTCGCCTCGCCCGAGATGCGTTCGATATGGCGGAGATGGAACCCGCCCCGACGTCGTCGTTCCCGGATCGGGAACCCGATGCACGTCCACCGGTCGCCCGGGCCGAACGGCTTACCGGCGTGCTGAACGCCGAGGATGCGGCGGTCCCGACCCCGGCCGTTCCTCCCCCGGCCCCCGTGACCCGGGACGAGGCTCCGAAGGAGTCGAAGGAGCCGAAAGAGGTCCGCAAGGAGACCCCGAAAGAGGCCCCCAAGGAGTCTCCGAAGGAGGTCGCGGCGGTCGCCCCGAGCGAGGCCGAGGGTGCGCCGCTCCCGATCACCGTCGCCCGGCTCGTCCCGAAGCTGAAGCGGAGCGCGAAGCTCTTTGAGGAAGGGAAGAAGCGGATCCCGAACTCTTCGAGCTCGCTCATCCGGGTCGCCTCCTACGATCCGGTCCCCCCGTTCATCGCGCGGGCGAAGGGCTCCCGCATCTGGGATGAGGACAGCAACGAGTACCTGGACTTCAATCTGGCCTACGGGGTCCTGATCAACGGGCACGCCCCCTCCGAGCAGGTGCGGGCCGTCCAGGAAGCGGCCCAGTTCGGTCTCCACTTCGCCTCCCCGACCGCGCTCGAGATCGAGGTCGCGAAGCTCTTCCAGAAGCTGGTCCCGAACGCCGAGCGCGTCGCGTTCTGCTCGAACGGGTCGGACGCCACCATGAACGCGATCCGCATCGCGCGCGCGGTCACGGGCAAGGACGCGATCCTGAAGTTCGAGGGGCACTACCACGGCCAGCACGACCTCGCGCTCATCAGCGCCGAGGCCCCCCCGATCGTCGCGGGCCTCGACGAGTACCCC
>JAKAPG010000009.1 GCA_021823085.1 Thermoplasmata archaeon
CTAGTCCGCGGTCCGGGCACGATGCCAGCCCTCGGCCGCCGGGGTCCGCGTGGTCCTCGCTCGATTGGGCGAGAACGCGCCGATCATCGGGGCCGCTTGCGTCGCGCGAGAGCAGAGCCGGCCCGGCTAGCGCGGCGGGCCCGAGGGACGCTCAGTCCTCTGCGAGGTGGGTCGCCCCGGTCGGTCCGCCCCCGATGAGTTCGAGGTAGGCGTCCTCGAGAGTGAGCGTCGAACTCGCGTAGGATATGACCGGCCCGATCCCGACGCACCGGCGGAGGATCTCCGGACGCGCCTCGCGCCTTCCGGCGTAGTTGATCCGCAGCTTCGTGGGGGAGAGCGGGAGGACGGATCGGACCAGGTCCGCGATCGGAGCCAACTGATCCGGAGGGACCGGGACCGCGAATTCGATGTCGACCTCCGTGTCGACCGAGCGCTTCGCAATCACCTCAACGGTCTCGTTCAGGAGGATCTTCCCGTGGTTGATGAAGACCGCTCGGTCACAGACCTCCGTCACCTCGCTGAGCAGGTGGGAGCTCATCAGGATCAGCCGGTCGCGTTTCAGCTTCAGCAGGAGGTTGCGGATCGTGATCCGCTCGGCGGGGTCGAGGCCGCTCGTAGGCTCGTCCAGCACGATCACGTCCGGATCGCTCAGCAGCGACGCAGCGATCACGACCCGCTGCCGCTGACCCTTGCTGAGGGCGCCCGATTTCCGGTCGAGGGGAGGGAGGTCCAGGTCGGCCGCTAGCTCCTTGATTCGCGCGCGGGCATCCTGCGCAGGCATCCCGCGGAAGGCAGCGACCATCTCGAGGGTCACCCGACCGGTTTGCCACGGATAGGGTTCGGGGGATTCGATCACGGATCCGACGTCCCATAGGGCCCGCTTGGGATCCGTACCAACATCCACGCCGTTGAGGAAGGCACGGCCGGCCGTCGGCCGAGCGAGCCCCGTCAGGAGCTTGAGCGTGGTGGTCTTGCCCGCCCCGTTCGGACCCAGATACCCGATCGCTCCGGCACCTTCGAACCTGAACGAAGCGTCCTCGAGCGCCGTGAAGGCTCCGTAGCGCTTCGTCAGCCCCCGTGCTTCGAGACTCGGCATGGGTCCTCCTAGGTCTCCTCCCGATAGTAGAGGACATGGGCCACAATGTAGAACCCGACCGCGTACACGGCGCTGATCGCGGCCGCCTGCCACAGCGGCGGGGCCGCCGTCGCCGCAACTCCGGTCACTGCCGGAGCGACGGTCGTCGAGACCGTCCGCGCAGCATAGAGGATAGAGTACCACAGGACCCCGGGGCCCGCGAAGGATCCAAGCACGCTGTCGACGATGTTGAGTCCCACGAGCAGCACGATGATCGTGACGACCAGGCCGATGACCGGGCTCCGAGAGACAGCACTCAGGCAGAACGCGAAGGACAGAACCCCGGCGGTGACGAGCATGGCCAGGAGGAACGATTCGCCGACGTTTCCCCACGGCACGGCCCCGAAGGAAAAGAATCCGACTCCTCCGATCAGCGCGATGACGTAGAACAGCGCTACGATCCCCCCGCTGACCAGCAGCGCTGCGGCGTACCGCCCCGATAGCAGGACGGAGCGCTTCACGGGCTGAGCGAGAATGTAGTAGCCGGTCTTGGTCCCGAAGTCCGTAGAGATCGCGTCGCCCCCAAAGAACGCGCCGACGACGATCGCGAGAAACGAGATGAAACCGAGGATCGATCCGAGATAGGCAGGCGAGGTGGCGAATCCGGCGTGGCCGAACGCACCGCGGTGAAATGCGAGGTAGATCGTGATTCCACCACCGATCGCGAGGACCAGGCCGAGCATGGCCCAGAACCGGTAGGTGCTGAAGTAGCTGCGAGCTTGGGTAGCCACGGCGACCTTGAACTGGTCGAAGTCGGAGACGAGCTCTTGGGTCATGGCCCACTATCGATTTCGACAGTATAAGACGGTTGTCTCGCCCGGTGGCCTCTCCTTCGTCGTGGGGCGTTTCCGGGATCACCCTCGGAGAACCTGCGCCGTAGTCCGCGGCCAAGGACAGGATCGCTCGCCCGGCCTCGACGCGGATGACTACGAAAGGTCGTACTCACCGCGACACGAGTCGGCGAGTAAGACCGACTCTTCGATGAGTCCTCCTTGAGCGGCGGGTCGAGAGCGCGCTGATCCGTGGCTTCCTTCGGGGAAAGCTGCCGTTGGACGTCCTCCACTCCTGCCTCCACGAAGTACTCCAGACCCCGGCGGCTCACCTCGATCGTGAGACGTTCCGCCTAGCCGCGGGAGATGGCACGCACCCCGTTCAAGATCCCGAGCCTCGGTCATCGCGAGTCACGGACTCGAGGAGCGTGCCCTCGACGGAGAGATCGAGGTCGGGGTCATGGTGCTGCCGGATCCGTGCCCCGGATCCTCGCCAGGAACGGTGAGAGGGCGCCCTCACCCGATCTTCACCACATCCATCTACGGGGCAAACTCCGAGAGGTCCTTACCGTTCAGCCGGGATCGTCGGTCGAGGGCGGTGGGTGAGCCCGGTCGTTCGAGGGCGAACTACGAGCGGGGGGTCCGAGCGGGGGAGTAACGGATCTTGCCACGCCGGGCTCCGCGATATCCAATACCACCCGCGTGGGGCGCTGGACGTACTCGTGCTTGGATTGTCTACCTTCCGTCAATCCGCCACAAGAAGCGAGTGCGCCTCCCGTCCGCGCGGCCAGCTCCCTGGTTCCGGTGGGGACGGCTGCCGAGGTAACTCGACTCACATACGGTCGGAACATGATCAACGGTTCCGAGCGATGGGAACGGCTTTAAGCACATATGTCGATGCATATGTATGCCATCCCAGAATATCGCCGTTCAGAAGGCTGTTTACGACGCACTGAAGAAGGAACGAAGACCGGGCGAGAGCTTCACCCGACTCTTTGACCGCTTGCTCCACGAGAGAGGAACCCTCTCCGACTTGTGGAAGGCATGGGGGGAGAGAGGGATGGCCGCCGATCGGCAAGTTCTGGCGACCCTTCGGGGAGGACGTCGGTCATGAAGGGGCTAGACTCTTCTGCGATCCTCGCGTTGCTGCACGGCGACCGTGCCATCGAAAGAACCCTGAGATCCTGGGCCGGCGAAGAAATCGCTACCTCAGAGCTCTGCCTGATCGAGCTCACCGCGATGCTCCTGGGCAAGCCGCCACGGATACGAGCTTCCCGGCTGGAAGCCCTCGCACGGCTCCGCCGGAGATTGAGCGTCCTGCCGGTAGATCACCGGGTGCAAGCTATCCTGGCGGCACGATCCGGCGCTGTCACCACTCCCGGGGCGCTGCAGATGGCGACGATCCTAGCAACTCTCGAGGCCGCGGGTTGTGACGAGGTGCTGACGGTCGGTCGGACACCTTCGCCAATAGGACGGTGGAAGCTCAGGGTGCGATGTATTCGTGGATAGAGTCCGTAGAGTGCGTTGTATCGTTGTTACAGCTACCAAGACACGAAGCAATTGGCATGAAACCACCTATTGCCTGACGTGGATCGGTTTGCGAGGCCGTACACCGACTTTTGGTCGCCAGCGCCTCTTCCCCCCCACCCAGTAGCAGGCTCGGTTAATTTAGATAACACGTATCAGTAGTTGTGCTTGGTGCGTTATTATGAGACTGTAGTATATGTTACATCGCCCATGAAACCTTTCGAGGACGCCCGTCCTCCTGCTCTCTCTGACGTGGTGGCGTATAACTCCAGTTATACGGCGCCATTCCAGCCATGGCGCGACGTGTTATACATCTCCCTGCAGAGGACAATCATAGCCGGGCCCCTCATAGCCCGATTGGTAGAGAGGAGGATGCACCCACCGGTCCCTGGTGTCGCGCGCAGGCACCCAACCAAGACCAGGATCGACGAAGAGACTTCGCTGTCGACCCCCTGTCTCTCACACTCGGTTCGAGCCTTGTAGGTCCGCGAACCCACCCCAGGGAGTCGATGACGACCGACCTTGCGGGTTATCGTCTTCATGCAGACTCTGTAACCCTATTTGCGTTATGCGGACGACGTATTCAACCTGAGACGGCCTTGGGCTCGGGTCAGGCGGGAGCCGGCGTCGCGAGAACAAGACGTCCTAAGATCTCGCCACTCCCACGTCGTCGCGAACATGGTGGAACTATATGCATATGCATATAGTGATGTGGATCGTGCGATCGCGGCAGGTCTGTAACAATCCCATGCATCCACGGCGACGGGGCCACAAGGGCGGTCAGGTCTGCGCAGAGTGCAAACACCTCGAGAGCGGACGCTGGCTGACGCAGGTCCGGATCCCTATGCGATAGGCGAGGCGCAGGAGGCCGCGGGGCCCCCGGCTCATTCCGAGCCTGCCGAAGCCGCGACACCGGCACGTCCTTCGTACGCTGAGGGGCAAATCCGCGCGTGTCCGGGGACTCCCCGGAGGTCGTCCTTCACGGCGACGATATGCGAAGGCAACTACTCCGATCTCGAGGGCACGCGTCCCGCCCCCCCTTATCGTCGACGGTCAAGAGTACGTCGACGGTGAGGGAGAGCCAGGAGGAGAGACCGGCCGGTCCGCCGAGAAGAGCGGGGAGAAGAGCGGGAACAGGACGAGGAAGTATCCTAGGACGAACACAACTGCCGGCGAAGGACCCGCCGGAACCGGTGCACGAGGGGCAGTGCGCCTGTGCGAGGAGTGGTCCCGGCCGAAGTGGCCCGGAAGTGCGGACCCTATCATCGCCCTTTGGCCGGTGGCGGCGAAGGTATGCGGTGTGATCGAGGTAACAAGAGTCGGTCGGAGGGTTCCTTGACGGTAAGACCGGACCGGAACATCCCGGCGACCATGGTCCTCATTCCGAGAGAGTCGACGCTCGCCGGATCCCAAGGGGCCCCCATGCACTCCCGGGCACATGCGCTCGAGACGAAGGCGACTTGCTTGAGGAGAGGATGCCCAGTCCCGACCGGGCGGTGGGTCGGAGGACGCCGCTACGTCGTTCAGGATGCGGCGTGGGGTCCACCGAAACCCCGTCCGTGGGCTGGTCTGCGGGCGAGGAACTGGACGGTTGGCCACCCGCCGTCGAGGGTCGGTTCCGACGGGCCACGATTTCTCTATCGGAGCGAGAGGTTTCGCGATGCGCGCGAGGACCATGCTCGACGGGGCGCGAGCCATATATCCCAATGCGCACATGCTCACGCGTTCACTCCCTAGCTCGGGGAGGAACCCGGACACAACGAGATGATCGCACCCAAGAGTCAGAAGGTCTGGATGGACGGGAAGCTCGTCGACTTCGCCCAGGCGAAGGTGCATGTCCTAGCGCACACCCTCCACTACGGAGTCGGGGTCTTCGAGGGGATCCGGGCCTATCCGACGTCCGACGGTTCCGCCATATTCCGTCTGCGACCCCACGTGGAGCGCCTCATCGAATCGGCCCGCTTCTATCACATGCCCGTCAACTACACCCGGGAGGAGATGGAGCAGGCAATCCTCGAGACCCAGGCAGCGAACGCCATCGTGCCATCCTACATCCGACCGATCCTCTACCGAGGGGAACCCGGCCTCGGTGTCAAGAACCTGAAGGGGAAGGTCTCGCTGGCGATCGGCGTGATCCCGGCCTCCAAGTACCTGGGAGCGGAATCCGATGGCGGAGTCCGCGCGAAGGTCTCCCCGTTCCACAAGCCCCATTCGCTTGCGGTGCCCTCGTTCGCGAAGGCGGCCGGGAACTACCTCAACAGCTACCTCGCCGGCATCGACGCCCAGCAGGACGGCTACGACGAGGCGATCCTTCTCGATTCCCGCGGGTACGTGGCGGAGGGCACGGGGGAGAATGTGTTCGTCGTCCGTAACGGGGTTCTCTACACCCCCGGTCTACAGTCGGACATCTTGCTAGGGGTGACCCGCGACTCGGTCATCCAGATCGCGCGCGACCTCGGCCGAGAGGTGGTGGAGAAGACTCTCTCGGTCAACGAGCTTCTGAGCGCCGACGAGGCGTTCTTCTCGGGAACGTTTGCCGAGATCGCTCCCATCCGGGAGGTGAGCCATTTCACGATCGGCGATGGTAAGGTAGGACCCATCACCAAGGAGGTTTCCAAGATGTACTACAGGGCAGTCCACGGCGAGGAGCCGCGGTACGCGAAGTGGCTGGACCCCGTCCCAGGACTGACCGCCGCCGTCCCTCGAAGCAAGTAGGTCGGAACGCCGATGCCGTTCCCCGTATCCATCCGAGCGCTCCCTAAGACGAGCCTGCTCGGTGTCGACGTCTACGTCCACGACAACGGAAGCTCGCAGGTCCTGTTCATGGAGCTGCCCGCCGAGCGAACCGAGGTGGTCGTCCCCACACACACCCACGACGTCGAGTGGGGCATCGTGGTCGAGGGCGAGGTCGAGATCACGGTGAACGGAAAGGCGGAGCGCCACGGCCCGGGGGCGACCCACCACATCCCGGCCAATGCCCCGCACAGCATCCGATTTACGCCCGGGACATCGAGCGTCCACCACATCGTGGGCCGGCGGGTGAACCTTCCCTAGTCGGCCGGCCGTCCGGGCGCGCACGACGCGCTGTTCGGCGTATGCGCCGAAGGATCGGGCCTCCAGACGAGTTCGATCTTTATGCCGGCCGGTCCCCGCAGGTAGAGCGAGCGAGAGTCCGGCCGTTCCTTCTCCCCCGTGATGACGACCCGGGCACGCTGGACGCGGCTCTTGAGCCCGGTCCATTCGCTCACCCGAAGCGCAATGTGGTCGACGCCGCCGACGGCCTCGCCGTCCTTCGCGGCATGGAGTCCCAGCACCTGGTCCCCGAAGAGGAGGTAGGCGTGGTCCCCGGTCTCCCCGAGTACGTCCATGCCGAGTTGCTCGACGAAGAACCGACGCGACTTCGCGAGGTCCCGCACCCGGAGGTCGACGTGGTCGAAGCCCACGAGCCCGAACTCACGCGGAGGGGACTTCATCCGTCTCGGTACGCTCCGCTCCGCGGAGTACGGCGCGGTATTTGGCGGTGCCCACCACCGTCGGGTCGATGAACATAGACGATGGCCCATCGATGGGACCACGGTATCGTCCGAGACGCTCGTCGGATCCCGACCATGGACGAACGGCATGGGCAAGGGAAACCCGTAGGCCGGCTCGACTCGCGGCGACGCTCCGTAGTGATCTACGGAGACAAGCGCTCAGCGCGAGGAGTCGGCGGGACCGGTTCGGTCGGAATCTCGCGCTGGTCGTCGCCAGATCCGCCTCGCGGCGGTCCGGAGCAGGAGCTCGGTGGAACCGTGAGCGATCGGGCCGCTGCGCACGTCGCGCCACCGTTGCTCGTGCGCGAGCTCTGCGGAGTAGCCGGCGCCTCCACTGAACTGAAGCGCATGATCGATGGTCCGTAGGGCGACGCGCGTGGCCAAGACCTTGGAGAGCGCCGCGTCCTGATCGACCGCTTCTCCCTGGGCCAATCGCTCGAGCGTGCGTTCCGCGTACAGTCGCGTCGCCTCGAGCTCGGCCCAGTCCTCCACGAGCGCGAAGCCGACGGCTTCGTGGTCGGCCAGAGCACGGTCAAAGACCCGGCGGGCTCCCACACGCCGGACGGCTTCGTCCCACGAGGCGCGCGCCACCCCGAGATAGATCATCGCGAGCAAGGCGCGCTCTCGATCAAGCTCCGGTAGGAGGTAGCGGAGCGCAGCCCCCTCCTCTCCGATCCGGAAGGCGGAGCTGACCGCAACCCGTTCGTAGTGGACCCGGCCTCGTCTCATCCAGTGCTCTCCCAGATCGGGGACGACTTCGCGCCGCACACCGGGCTGATCCTGACGCACCAAGAGCGCGGTCAGGCCGTCGCGGGATCGCTCGGTCGGGACGCGGGCATACACGATCGCCCACGATGCGTCCTGCGCGAAGGCGATCTCACTCTTGCTGCCGGTGAGGAGATAGCCATCCGAGGTCGGCTCGGCGACCGTCGAGAGAGCGCGAAGGTCCGACCCGGCCTCCGGTTCGGTGAGCTGGGTGCCGATCAGGATCTCTCCGCGGACCAGGGGACGGTAGTACTGCGTGACCAGGTCTCGGGAGCCGTGGTCCCCGAGCACGCTCGAGAACCCGGGCTGCAAGCTGAGCTTGGCGAACGTGGTGCCCGAGCGAAACGCGAGGCGGTAAACGAGCCGTCCGGCTCGGGGAAGGGAAATCCCGCGACCGCCGTCCTCGCGAGCCCGGTCGAGGCCCAACCATCCCGCGCGACCCATCGCGAGGAACTCGGACCGGGGAAACTCCGGCGCTCGATCGAGCTCCCGATACCGCTGCGCCAACCGATGCTCGTCGACGAACGAGTCGAGCTCTGCGGCCAATGGGTCGTCGGGCAACGGTGGCAGTTCCACGGTCACGGCGGGGCTCCCTGCGCGTTCGATCGCGCAAGATGCTTGGGACGGTCCTCGCCGAGAACCCCGAGGCGGGTCAGCCGCGAGATCTCCTCGGAAGAGTACCCCAGGACCCGCGTGAGGACGGCGTGGTTGTCCTGCCCCAACCAAGGCGCCCCGCGCCAGACCTGGCCCGGCGTCCGGTCGAACTTCGGGGCGATGCCGGGGCCCCGCACCTTTCCAACCACCGGATCCTCCCAGTCGACCAACATCTCTCGTTGACGGTAGTGCGGATCGCGAGCGATGTCGGCGATGTCGTAGACCCGGACCAGGGCCACGTCGTTCTCACGGGCCAGCCGCTCGAGTTCGCTCCGAGTGCGCTTCGCGCAGAACTCGGAGATCGCGCGGTCGACCGACTCCCGGTGCGCGAGCCGGTACGCGGGGTCATCGTACCGGGCGTCTTCGAACCCGATCATCCGTTTGAGACGGAGATAGGCCTCGGCGTTCGGCGCGGCCACCACCACCCATCCGTCCTGGGCACGATGCACGTCGTACGGGTGAAGTCGAGAGTGGGCAGATCCGTGCCGCCCTCGCACGACACCCCTCGCGAAGTAGTCCAGCGCGAAGTTCTCGAGCAGCGTGAAAAAGACCTCGTACTGCGCGACGTCGATCGTCTGTCCAATGCCGGTGCGCAACGAGGAAACGTACCCCATCACTGCGGCCCCGGCGGCCGCAAGACCGGTCACGGTGTCGTTCAGGGCGGTCCCGGAGCGCATCGGGGGGGACGGATCGGGATCTCCCTGAAGCGAGAGGAAGCCGCTGAACGCTTGGCCCGTGAGATCGTAGGAGGGAGCGTTCACGCGCTCGGGAACACCGGTTTGACCGTAGCCCGAGACGTGCACGATGGTGAGCCGGGGATTCACCCTGTGCACCTCCTCGTCCGAGAGCTCGAGTCGAGCATAGGTTCCGGGCCGCGACGACTCGATCCAGATCTCCGCCTTCCGCAGGAGATCGAGGAAGACCGCACGCCCTTCGGGTCGGCGCAGATCGAGGCCGAGGGAGAGCTTGTTGCGCGAGTACTGGATCCACGACTCCGAAAGCTGCTCTGCGGGAGGGCGACCCTCCGGCAACAACGGCGCGAGCGTCCGGGTCGGGTCCGCATACGGGAGCTCGAACGGTGGAACCTCGATGTGGATCACCTCGGCTCCGAACTCCGCGAGGTATCCCGCGGCCCACGGACCGGCCACGAACCGGGACGAGTCGATCACGCGGACGCCGGCCAGAGGCCCGAATGCGGGGACGATGGCGTCGGCCCGTGAATCGGAGGGCATCGTCGTCGACCCGCGGGGACATCCATAAAAGTCAAGGTTCAGCACGGAACCTTTTCGCCCAAATAGACCGCTCCCCATCCGGCCCATGATGACCGAAGCCCCGTGGGTCCGTTTCGAGGGAGAGACGTTCCGCGACGAGCTCACTCGTTACAAGATGGCGCACCACCCGTTCAGGACCCACCCCTTCTTTGCGAAGCTCGAACGAGGCGAGATCCCCCGCCCCGTGGTGGAGGCGTGGGTCAAGCAGTTCTATCCGTGGCTCGCCAGCGTCCCGATCGCGATGGCCGAGCGCTTCTCGAACTGTTCGTGGGAACCGGCGAACGACCGGTACCGGCGGATGATTCTGGACCAGCTGGTCGAGGAGGCCGGGGATCCGAAGGGAAAGGAGCCGGGCCACCCGGAACTCTGGCTCCGGTTCTGCGAGGGACTCGGTGTGAAGCGCACCGACGTGCAGGGAGCGCGACTCCTCCCGAGCACGCTCGTTGCGATCGACGATTTCCTCTATACCAATCGGGAAAACCCATTCTACGTGTCGGCGGCCGGATCCTCCGAGCCTCCCAACGTCGAGCTCTGCGAGAGGCTGCTACCCGCGTTCCGAAAGCACTATCACGTGCCGGAGGAAAACCTCGAGTACTACCGCCTCCACGTGACGGCCGATGTCGAGCACAGCCGGTGGATCGGCGAGATCGTCGCCGGTTTCGCGAACACTCCCGAGGTCCGCCGGAAGATGTGGGACCAGATGCTGAGGGGATTCTCCATTCACGCCCTCCTGGTCGATGGGGTTCTCGCGGCCGCGAACGACGGGCGCGCCGCTTGACACGATTGCCGATCGGCGCCCGACCCGCACGGTGTACGCCGGGGAGGCCGCGCGCTCACAGCGTGAGCTCTGAAATAGCGGCTCCCGGTGCGCTCTCCATGTCGGGGCCCGAGTTCGCACCGGCAACGTACGTCCAGCTCACGCAAGCCCTGGTCGCGCACGAGCTGGTGCACTCGTTCGGCTCCTCGGAGCGCGAAGCGGCCGAGCTGGTCGGGCTCGTTCCCTCGGCGGTCTCGCAGTACCTCTCGGGTAAGCGGCTACGTCCGCAGCTGGCGAAGATCGGTGCCCGGGAGGACGCCCGCCGGATCGCTCGTGGGATCGCTCAGGAACTCCTCGCGAGCGACCACCCGCGGGAGTACTTTCCCGGCCTCGTTCTCGAGGGAGCGCGCGAGATCGCCGGGGGTGGGGCCGCTCGGCGCTCCTTGGGAGCTCCGGCGCCCACGCATGCACCCGAGCCGGTGAACCGGGAGGTCGTCTCCTTCCTCAGCCGTAGGGTCGCTCTCGAGCACACGGCGGTGGCGGACTGCATGCGCCTCGCGCAGAAATCCCGAGACGAGCTCACCCGGGCGATCTTCCGCCAAATCGCGTCCGACAGCTTGCGTCACGCCGAGATCGTCGCGTCGCTCGCGAGCTATCTCGACCGCGGGCTCAGCGCTACCGCGGCGACCGGGGTCACGCGCTCGGACATCGCCCGCCTGATCCGCAAGGAGAGGGTGGCCGAGGCGGGGACCGTACCGGGCCTCTCTCAGCGGCTGGGCGGAGTCATGGCGCTCCTATGGGAGAGCATGGAGTCGGACGAGCGCAAGCACGAGACCTTGTTGCAGCATCTTCTCACCGGGGGGCTCCTGCAGTCCGACGCCTCCGCCCGAGCGTCGGCACGACGCTCGGTCCGCCGGCGCTCTTAGGGAGAACTAGGGGCGAATCCGCTCGAGCCCGAGGTAGCGTACCGTCCGGTCCGAGCGGACCCCGGCGAGCAGGAACTCCTTTCGGACTCCCTGGGCGACGCGGACCCCTCCCGACACCTCGGGCCAGGCAGAAACAAGACGGTCGGGGGCCGCCCGAACGAGATAGCGGGCATGGGCGTGCTCGGGATTGTGAAGGTAGGCGCGGAAGTGAGCCCCGTACTTGAATCCCGTCTTGACGACCAATCCCCGCCGCCGAAGGTCCTCGTACGCCGCCAGGCGCTCGCGGAATGCCGGATCGAGCTCGCGGGCGCGCCGCTCCAGGGCCGTAAGGGAGACCTCCCGTCCGGTCGAGCCCTGGACGAGCCGAAGCTGGCGGGTACGGACGAGATACGCCGCCTCAATCATGCTGAGCTCGAGGCGCGGGCCGACTCGGCTCCCGTAGGCTCCGAGGCGTCCCAGCTCCTCGACCGCCGTCGGCTCGTGGATCACGACACGGTCGTGCGTGAGCGCTCCCGAGCTCGGCAGCGCGAGGGCGTGAGGGAGCAGGGATCCGTTCGGCGTCGGCCGCCGTACGCGATAGTACGTCAGGTCGGACTCCTCGTCGACGACCCCGACCAGGAGCGTCTTCTTGGCGGCGCGCGCGCGACCGGCGAGCTCGAAGAGATGCGCCAGGTCGAACGGCGCGCGTTCGCTGATCGCGTCGACCCAGAATCGCGAGGGGGTCTTGTTCAGGATGCCGCCGCGAGGGAGAACCGCGAACGCGACCGGCGGCGGGCTCGCGCGAACGACGTATCCGCGCTGCCGGAGATCGCGATAGACGAGGTAGCGTACTCCGAAACCGGGATCCCCGCGAGCGGCGCGTCGGAACAACTCGGGCCAGTTCACCGCGCGCCCCCGGGCGTCACGCACCTCGACCCGGCCCATCTCGGTGAGGTAGACGGCATCGAATCGGTCGAGCGACAGCGGCCCGCCCGCAGTGACCGAGCCGAAGTAGCCCTTCGCATGCAGCGCGCTCGCTTCGACCGGGTCGAGGACCCGGGCCGAGCCGTCCGGCGCGGCGATCGCGCTCACGCGCGGGCCCCGCGTACCTCGGAGAGGGTCGCGAGACTGGTCAGCTCGACCCCGTGGGAGGCGAGCTTCTCTCGGGCCCCTTGTTCTCGATCCACGACCACCAGGGCCCGGTCGACGCGGGCGCCGACGGCCCGGAGGACGCCGATCGACTCGACCGCGCTGCCGCCGGTCGTGGAGACATCCTCGATCAGCAACACCTTCGAGCCCGGCGGGACATCGCCTTCGTAGCGCTGGCGGGTCCCGTGCTCCTTCGCCGTCTTGCGGATTACGACGAAGGGCAGGCGCACTCTCAAAGCGGTCGCCACGACGAGCGGAACGGCGCCCAGTTCCATGCCGGCGAGGCGCTGCGCGTCGCCCACGTGCCGGGCGAGGGCCGTGGCCAGCCGCTCGAGCCGAACGGGGTCGGTCCATGCCTTCTTAACGTCGACGTAGACGTCGGACCTCTGTCCGCTCGCAAGCGTGAACTCCCCGAAACGGACGGCCCCGGCGTCGAGGAGGAGGCGGGCAATCTCGGCGGTGGTCGGCGGTTCGGAGGAGCTCACCAGGGCACCTTCTTGAGACCGGCCTTGTACCCCACCCAGTTGAATCCGACGTGGAGCAGCACCGTCAGCAGCACGACCCATATGATGGCTTGCCAGTTGACGAACGTTGCGAGGAACAGCACCGGGTAGAAGGTGAGGCCGAGGGCGATGGGCACCAGGACGAACGGGAACTGGTCGAGCAGCCACACCCGCGAGCCGCTCGGGCGACCGACGCGACGCTTGATGAACGAGCCGAGCGCGTCGCCGATCATGGCCCCGAACGCGATCAGCGCGACGACCGGGAGCGCCGCGACGACGCTGGACGCGAGGGAAGGTACTACGGCGAGGTTCGGTGGCGCCAGCAGGATCAGCCACGCTTCGAGCAGGCCGACGGCGGTCCCGAGCACCGAACCGAAGAAGAACCCCGACCAGCTCTTCGAGGGGCCCAAGATCCGACGTCCGTCTCTCGGCCAGTTCCGGCCGAAGTCCATGGACGGTCCGTAGCCCCGGGGGAGCGTCGCGAGCGCGTTGGCGCAGAACGCCGGGAGCAGCACCCAGATGACGGCCGCGAGGCTCGCGACCGGTTGCGGAAGCACGAACGCCACTCCTCAGCAGCCCAGAATGAAACGGCGCATGACCTCCACGACGCCCGCGAAGAGCGACGGGTCGAGGCTCTCCTCGGCCTCGTGGATGTGCGCGTTCCGGTCCATGCTACCGAACACGAGGGCCGGAAGAGGGTGCCCTCCGGGCGTCGTGAGCCCGCGGAGCGAGCTCGCATCCGTGCCGCCGTACTCACCGAAGATCCCGGGCTCGTGGAAGACATTTCCCATGATCGCCGCCAGCCGTTGCACGTCGGGATGGTCCACGGGCAGGGCGTAGCCGGAGCGGCCCCGGCCGGGCGGCGCCACGATCTCCGCCTCGGGGAGCGAGTCGCGCACCCACGGAGCCAGCGAGGCGAAGACCGCCGCCTTGCCGGGGGCGAGCTCCATCTCGGGGGGTAGGCGCAGATCGACCACGAACGCCGGATCCCCCAGCGCGTTCGCGTCGATCCAGCCCCGGGCGGCGGCGGTCCTCAGGAGCTCGAGCGCGATCGGAACGGGGTTCCGTGCCCGGTGCGGGTAGCCTCCGTGGCCGCTCAGACCGACCACGGAGATGGAGGAAGTGCCCGATGGGATCCTCGCTCCCGAGGCGATGACCGGCTCGATGCGGAACGGGGAAGCGAGCAGGGGAGAGAGCCTCGAGGTCAGGTCCGCGACGTCGCGGGTGGGGCCATCGAAGGCGATGGTCACGGAGCGTGCGATCTGGTTCGCGGCCTCCGTCTCCGTGTGCACGAGGGCGACCCTCGGTCGCGGACCGGCGGTGCCCGAGGCCGAGAAGTCGAACTTGGTGAGCGTGGCCCGTCCGGTGACGGTCGGCTCCGGCGCGTTGAACTTCGGCCAGTCCTCGCTCGCCAGCCGGGACTTCCAGGTCCGGGCAAGTTCGTGGATCTGGAGGAGCCGTTCGCCGTAGTCGAGCGTCCGGGACAGGGAGATCGGCTGCTTCGCGGTCGCGTCCAGGAACGCGACACCGGAAGAACCGGCGGTCGTGTGCGGGCTGCCGTCGGGGATCAGCACGACGTCCGCGCGAAGGATCCGTTCCGGGTCGTCCGTCTCGAGCTGCGCGTCGTGTTCCCGCACCGCCTCGATCCCTCCTTCCCCGCCGGTCTCCTCGTCGCAGCAGATGAGGAGGCGAACGTTCGCGGACAGGGCTCGCTCCTTCGCCAGGGAAGCCATCGCAGTCAGGCTCGCGACCACGCCGCTCCCCAGGTCGTCGTTCGACCCGCGTCCGTATAGGCGTCCGTCCGCGCGCGCGGTCAAGGTGAACGGGGGGCTCCTCCAGTGGGAACGCTGCTCTTCGGGGACGGGCACCACGTCGTAGTGCGCCATGATGAGGACCCGGCGCTTTGCGCCCACGTCGAGGTCGATGATCCCGTTCGGTCGCGGACCGGGTCCGGCGATCGTCCCTTCAAAGGACGGGTCGGCGGTAGGGTTGTAGATGCGCGTCGCGAATCCTCGCTCCCGGGCCGCGCGTAGGATCCGGTCCATCGCCGCGGCATAGTGCGGCTTTTCCCAGCGCGAGTGCGCCGGATCCTCGAGGTTCGTTGGGGCGATCGCGACGAGCGAGCTCAACAGGTCGAGCGCGGCCGGGTCCCCCATCTTCTTCGCCGCTTGCGCGAGCGCGGTCGGTGCCGTTTCCGCTCCCATGTTCTCCTCCGACTTTCCGCATCAGTGGGCGAGCGCGAACAGGACGACCAGCGAGCTCGCGAACAAGAGTAGCAGGGTCATCACAAGAGAGTTCCCCAGCATCGAGACCGTATCGCTGATCGCCGTGAGCAACCGCGAGGTGAACCCCGGCCCGAGGACGAGTATGCCCGGGACCTCGGCACGGCCGCTGGTAACGTCGACCGCGCGGAGGTTGGCGAGCGCGCGCTTCACGACCGCTTCGGCGTCTCGGATGAGGGCTTCCTTCGGGTACCGGCCCCCGACCGGGTTCGTGGAACCGTCCGCCTCGTGCACCACGTGGTTGTCGGTGGTGAGGACTTCGGCCGCATCTACGAGCGTGCGGAGCCGGGCCACGATGGGATCCCGACACCCGTGCACGAGGTTGTTCCCGTCGACCAGAACGTAGGCCGAGGTGGTACCGGCGGCGCGGATCACCAACGCCCGCATCCCCTCCCCGGCGATGCCGTCCCTCGCGATGTCGTACCCGCGCACGACGGCGGTGCCGACCTCCACCGTGGAGTCCTCGGTCGCCGCGACGGCCGCCGCTACCGCGGCCCGCGCATCCCGTACCAGCCTCTCGGCGAGTGGCGTTGCGTAGGCGACGTCGCCCTGCCCCTCGATGTAGGAGTTGTGCGCGTCGATGAGGGCCACCCTCATGCCGGAGGCGGCCTCGACCTCCCGAGCGAGGCGGTCTGCGACCGCGTAGGAAATATCGTCGGTCGGTTCGGGAGCTTGGGTGACGATGACGAGTGCGCAATCGCCCACGATCTGGGCGCGAGCGAGACTCCCCTCGTACGGAGCGAGCAGCGGGCTTCCCCTCCGGCGCCCCGGGCCGCTCGCGAGCGACTCGACGAGGGTACGCGCCGCGCGGACCATCTTCTCGGCCTCCGCCTGGGAGGGAAGGTCGAGGTCGTGATCGCACGGAGCGTGCGGCACGAAAACGGTCCCCGCTGACGGGCCCAAGCCATCGGCCATCTTTCGGGGGAGATCGCTCGCTCCGATCGCGCCGAACGGGCCCGGATGTACCGTCGGGAGCGTCAGGGTGGCCACGGTCGCCTTGGGGTCGCCGAACCGAACGACCGTCACACGGAGGTCGGCCGGCTGCGCCGACTTGAGGAAGAACGCTTCGATCAATCCGGTGGCCTCCGGGTCCCGACGGTTGACGTGATCGAGCAGCGGTCGCATCATTGAGAGCCCGGAGCTCTGGAAGCCGTGCTGGAGCGGACGGTCGACGACCCGCAGGAGCAGGAGCGCGCACAGGAACCCGAGGACCAGGAACGCGATCGCCGCGACCCCGAGTTCGAGCGAGGGCGGCACCAGGAAGAAGAACAACAGGATTGCGAGCACCGGCTGGATCGCGGCCGGAACGATCGACCGCGAGTGATGCGCGCTCGAGACCCCGTAGAGCGTGAGGTGCCGGAACCAGAGCGCCGGAGCCTGCAGGAAGAGCAGGATCGCCATGGCCCCGGGTACGTAGGACGGGACGAGGAGAAGGCCGAGGCGACCCACGGCCGCCGTCGGCAGCTCGATCAGGAGGACCATGACGACGAGGAAGAGGCTGCGCTGAAGCTCGAACCGACCCCCGAACGCTCGTGCGAGCACCGGAGTCAGACCGCCCGCGACAAGCGCCGGGATCAGGAAGATGAGGGCGAAGCTGGAGACCGTTTCATTCCAATTCGGCGCCCAGAGTACGAGTGCGACCGCAAGCGAGAGGACCGTAGTGATGAGGATCGACACCGGAGGCGGAGGGGCCCGCAGCAACAGGCTGCTGGTCTTCGGGGGGGGGTGATTCACGCCCGACGGCCGGAGGGGTTCGCTACTGTCGGCCACGAGCCCGGGTAACCTCCTCCAGAATGGCCCGGAAGCGGGGTCCGACCCCTTCCGCTTCGGCGATCGTGCCCGTGACGAGGACCTGGGCTCCCGCCTCAAGAAGGTCCCGCGCCTCCGGGCCGGATCGGATGCCCCCTCCGACGATCAACGGGACCGACAGGACGGAGCGCACGGCCCGGACCATCTCGGGCGGGACCGGCGCCGGAGCTCCCGAGCCCGCTTCGAGATACACCCATCTCATCCCGAGCAGTTCGGCGGCGAGCGCGTAGCCCTCGGCTCCGGTCACGTCCCCGCGGTCGACCGCGTCGACCTGACCGACCTCCCCGACGCGCATCCCCGGCGCGATCACGACGTACCCCATGGGAAGCGCCTCGAGACCACACGCTCGAATGAGAAGCGAGGAGCGAGCGTGCGTGCGGATGACGAGGTCGAGGTTGCGCGAGTTGAGGAGGCTCATGAAAAAGATCGCGTGGGCCTCGGAGGTTATGGAGCCCGGTCCCTCCGGAAAGACGATCGTCGGGATGCGGACGGCCCCGCGTACCGCCCGCGCGGTCGCGTCCATCTGCTCGCGCGAGATCCCCGTCGACCCACCGAGCATGATCCCGGCCGAGCCGAGGTCGGCCGCCCCGCGAGCGAGGGCCGCGCTCTTCTCGGGGGTCGACTTCTCCGGATCGATGAGCGTGAGGTGGATCGGGCCCTGCCGGAGTCGTTCGAGCAAGCCCCGTTCGACCGGGCCCACGCGCGTCTCGCGGCTCACCGGAACGCCACCGCCAGGAACGCGAGAAGCGCGACCGCCATGGCCCCCTTGCTCACGGTCTGCTCCCAGTGGAGGCGGGACGGCAGATACGCGACCGAGACGACGAAGATCGCATCGGCGGCGAGGACGAGGGCGAGGTACATAATCCCGGCGACGGAGTCCAGAGAGACGAACCAGAGCAGGGGCGTGAAACTCAGCGCGATCGCCGCTCCGATCGAGACGCGGGCGGAGCCACTCGCGAACCGCACTCCCCGGACCATCGGCAACGTCCGTCGTCCGACGTCCCCGGCCATGTCCTCGATATCCTTCGTGATCTCGCGCGCCAGGGTCGCAAGGAACGCCATACCCACGAGGGGGACGACGAGCAACGGCGCTCCCGCCGCGGCGCCGCCGTAGAGGAACACGAGGCCCGTCAGTAGGGCGACCAGCGCGTTCCCGAGCAGACCCCGGGCCTTCCATCGTAGCTCGTACCCGACGAGGGAGCCCACGGCCACGAGGAAGATCGGCGCGACGAGCGGGTACGTGACCGCGATCGGCACGATGAACAGTCCCCCCACGATGAAGAGCCCCACCGCCAGCCTTCGGGCTCCCGCGACGCTGACCTCGCCGCGCACGAGCGGCCGGTCGGGATGGTTGATGCGGTCGGTCTCTACGTCCAGCACGTCGTTGAGGACGTTCCCGGCGGAAGTGACGCACGCCGTGGAGAGCGCGGCGACAACGACCGCCCCCCAGAAGGAGAACGAGAGGGGCAGCCCCGACCCGGCGGCCGCGAGCCCTCCGACAAGAGTGCCGGCGAAGGAGACCCCGACGTTCCCGATCCGAAGGAGGCGTAGGATCGGCGGCACGGCGCCGGACGGGCGACCGCGCGCCTTTAATGATTCCGACCCACAGCCCATGGCCGCTCAAGAGGTCGCGTCTTAGGAATGAAGCTTCCCACGTTTTTCCGCCCGCACCTCGAGGGGTTTCATCTTCCGAACGGTCTCGAGGTCTGGTTGGCCCCGGAGCGATCGAGCCCCACGGCGAGCGTTTGGGTCTGGTATCGGGTCGGATCCAAGAACGAGCATCCCGGGATCACCGGCGCCTCCCACTGGGTGGAGCACATGCTCTTTGCCGGCTCGCCGCGCTACCGGAAGGGAGAGATGGACCGGGCGATCGTCTCGATCGGTGGGAACCTCAACGCGTTCACGAGCCACGACGTCACGGCCTACTATTCCACGGTCCCGCGGGACCACCTCGCGGTCCCGCTTGACATCGAGTCGGATCGGCTCACCCGGGCGTTGATCACAGACGAGGAGACGGACCGCGAGCGGTCGGTCGTCCTGTCCGAGCGCGAAGGAGACGAGAACTGGCCGGAGTTCCGGGTCGAGGAGGAGCTCTACGCGCTCGCGTACCGGCACCACCCGTACCGGTGGGATCCGCTGGGGTACCGGCCCGACATCGAGAGGATGAGCGGCCAGCAGCTGCGCGAGTACTACCGGCGCTACTACGGGCCCCGCAACGCGGTGCTCGTTGTGGCGGGCGGGTTCGATCCCCGGTCGGTGCGCCGCGACGTCGTCCGGCGGTTCGGCCCGCTCCCGGGTACCGGTGCGGATCCGCGAGTGCGGATCGTGGAACCGGCGGCACGCGGTGAGCGGCGAACCGCACTCGCCGGTCCGGGGACCACCCCGCTGATCGAGATCGGCTACCGCGCTCCCTCGGTGTACGGTCCCCGAACACCGGCCACCGTGATGCTCGGCGCCATCTTGGGAGGGGAAGCGTGGCCCTTCGAAGCCGGGAGCGGTTGGGGACGAGCGAAGGAGCACCCCAGTTCTCGGTTGTACCGGAGCCTCGTGGACACCGGTCTCGCCGTACGAGCCGTCTCCGAGTTCCGTCCGAGGGTCCACCCTTCCCTGTTGACCGTGACGGCGCAAGCGGCTCCGGGGATTCGGCTGGACCGCCTGGAGACGGCCCTCGAAGGCGCGATCGACCGGATGCGACGGGAGGATCCCTCGGCCCGGGAGATGCAGGACGCCCGGGTGCGGATCGCTCGCGGGGCGGTGCTCGCCTACGAGGGAGCGAGCCGCACCGGCTTTCGGGTGGGTCTGTTCGCCTCGATCGAATCCCCCGGGTTCGAGCCGGCGATGTACGAGCGGCTCCTCGCGGTGCGGCCGCGAGAGGTCCGAGAGGCGGCCCGCACTACGTTCGACCCCGCGAGCCGGGTCGTCGTGACGTACGAACCCGTATCCGGGAGGAGTTCGTGAACGCGGCTCGAGATCCGTTGCAGGTGGTGCTCCCCGATCCCCTCGATGGCCTTCGCGTCGCCCTCCAGCCCGCTCCGGGCCGCGCCGGTAGCGTCGCGATCACGTACCTCGCCTCGGCGGGCACGGGCCGAGATCCGCCGGGGCGGGAGGGAACCGCCCTGCTCGCGCTCACGAGTGCGGTGGCGGCGGCCGGTCCCTGGGGCCGGTCGGAGCTCGCGCGTCGCCTCGATCGTCTCGGAGCGACGACGACCAGCCACGTCGCGCCGGAATCTTCCGAGATCACCATCTGGGGACCGGCGGACGCATGGAGGACGCTGCTCGAAATCCTCGCGACCGTCGTGCTCGAGCCGCGCTTCGACCCCGAAGACATCGTGAAGGTTCGTCGTCAGATCGAGGAGCGGCAGCTCCGGCAATTGACGCATCCGGATCGGCGGGCCGAGCGGGAGCTCCTCCGTGCCATGTTCCCCCGCGGCCACCCCTACCGGGAGACGGGCGCCGGTACCCCGGCCTCCCTCGCGAGACTCGAACGTGCGGATATCCAACGATTTCATCGCGGTCACTATATCGGGGATGGTTCGCTCGTCGTCCTCACGTCCGGGGTCGCGCCGGGCACGGCCCTATCCGCGATTCGCCGGGCGTTCCGGCATCTCGACCGGGGAGCTCGTCTTTCCCCGGTGGCTCTTCCGCCGCCGAGATCGGGAGGCCCGGAGGTGCGCGTTCCCATCCACGGTCTCACCGATGTCGAGGTGCGCGTCGGGGGACCTTCCGTTCCGAGATCGGACCCGAGCTATCCGGCGCTCGCCCTCGCGCAGGAGATCCTCGGGGGGCGGCCGACGCTCAACCGTCTCTTTCGGCGCGTTCGCGAACGGCTGGGCCTCGCCTACCGGGCGTCCTCCGAGCTCGAGTGCATGGCGTGGGGCGGCTACTGGACGATCGAGGCGGGCAGCGCGCCGAAGAACTGGCGACGAACGCGCGACGCGCTCGTCGCCGAGGTGCGCCGACTGGACGAGCGCCTTCCCTCGCGACGGGAGGTCGACCTCATTCGCGAAAGCGCGATCGGCGAGATCCCGCTCTCCCTGGAAACAACCCTCGGGGCTCACGAACTCGCGATCGATCTCGCCTACCACCGACTTCCCGGTGACTTCTGGCGGACGTGGCCGTCGGTACTGAGGCAGGTTCGACCGAACGACATTCGCGAGGCAGCGCAGCGAGGGCTGGCACTCGCTCGCTCGCACACCGTCATCGTAGGTTCGATTTAGAGTCCGGGTTCCGGCCCGGAGCCGCGCCGTCTCGCAATCGCGGACCCACCCCGCTCCAGCCGGGGAGCTCGCTGTCCTGCGCTCGAGCGTACACGATGCCCTCCGCGCCGGGGGTCAATGCGTACGCCCGCGTCCGGACGTCTGGGGCCAGCCCCTCCAGCCCATGCCGGCTCAGGATGTGCCCGAACGCCCAGCTTCGGTGGCGCACGAGATCGGAGAAGTGGGGCGCGTAGTGTCCCCCTCCGACCGCGAGTGCGACGCGGTCGCGGG
>JAKAPG010000147.1:0-377 GCA_021823085.1 Thermoplasmata archaeon
CCGATCTCACCTCCAAGGGCCGGAGGGCGGTGGAGGAGTGGGAGGAGATGAAACGGTCTGGCCGAAACGAATTGCGCTCCTTGGTTCGACTCTGGGAGCGGATTTGACATGACCGTCCCGCCTCCGAAGCAAGATTCCGAGTCGCCGCGTCCCGGTGAGCCGCGTAGCTTCTGCAACGATCGATACGGCGAGGATCTCGCGTTCGATGGCGCTCGCAAGTCGCGTGCGTGTCGTGTTGCGTAGGCGGGCCCTCCGGAAAGTTGGGGCGCCCGGACTCAGTTCGCCGGCGCGACTAACGGCGGACCGCATTAAGGAGACGCGCTCAGCGTCTCGGTCACCACTGCCCAACACCGACTCTCGCGTCTCCCCCACACCCG
>JAKAPG010000147.1:387-4623 GCA_021823085.1 Thermoplasmata archaeon
AATTCCGTACCCCTCGGCTCCCGTTCCGCCTCGCTCGAGTTCCACGAGGACCGGGGCTCGACACCAACGTGGACTGCGTTCCAGGTAGCGGATCGAATTCGCCTGCGATCCGCGGGGGATCCCGGCCCTGCCACCCCCACGAGAGAATCCTCTCCACCGACCGCACGTCCGTCGATCCCGGCGTTCGGGCGTCGCGGCCGACTCCGTCGGATGCGGGTTGCCCTATCCCCTTCTTCCGGGGGCGACTTCGGTGTGACCGCCACGACCGGCTGACCGGGCATTCACCTACCGCCCGAACTTAGGAGGGAATGCTACAGATTCACGAAACCCGCCGCGAGGTTCGCCATCACGAAGATCAGAGCGATCTGGAAGATTGCCTGGACGCCGGCAAGCCGCGCGTTCATCAGACCGAGCCGGCCAACCTTCTGAAGGTCCGGGTGGGCCTTGCGGAGCTCGAGCACGATCCGTACTTCGTTCGGAAGGAAGATGCCGAAACCCTGCCCGGCGAGGACGATCACCAAGAGGCCCGCGATCTGGATGGCTCGGAAACCCAGATTGAAGATGCCCTCGAACTCGGCAAGGTAGATTCCGGCCGTGATCGCGACCGAAGCAAGGGCGGGCATGAGGAAAAGCATTGTGGGAACGAGGCGCTGGACGAAATCGGCGCGGGCCCGGCCGGGGAGGCGCCCCAAGATCGGCCCGATGACCAGTCCCATGAACACGTCGATCCCGGTCCAAAGACCTCCCGTGATCACGTGGACGTAGTCCAGATAGACGAACTGGTCCACGGCCAGCGCGGCCACGAGCGCGACGATGGGGACGAACAGAAGGAGAAAGGACCGGTAGCTCACGAGGGGGGGCGCGGGTAGGGGCTGTTCCTCCGACAATCCCCTTGCGACGGGGGCGGAGGCAGGGAGTTCGCGGAAGGCCCCCACGGGCAGAAGGACGGGAGGGGAGGGTTGACTACTTTGGGTTCGTACGAGGGTCTACGGACGAGAGAACGTCTCCCGATTGGACGAGGGAGCGGACCGTTTGGGCCGACAAGTTCGAAGATGCGATCCGAGTCCTTCTCGCAGAACCGCGACTGATGAGGGATTCCTGGAAGCAGACGTACGAACTCGACGTCCAAAGAGACCCCCTCGGTCACGGCCGCAATGACGCTTGTCGGGCAGGTCCTGATGTTCTTTCACGTCGCATCCGCGGTCGCGTGGATGGGGGGGGCCCTGCTCATCGCAGCCGTTCTCTTTCCCACTCTGTGGAAGATGGGGTCGGAGGAGCGGGGGAGGTTCTATGCAAAGATCATGCCGCTATTGGGTCCGTACATGCTTTTCTCGAGCGTTCTCACCTTGCTCTTTGGAGGGCTTCTGGCGTACCGGCTGAGTGGCGGGGATCTGGCGACGTTCTTCGCCCCATGGTCGGCTTCGTCGTGGGGTTCTTGGGTGAGTTTCGGAGCGGTCTTTGGTCTGGCCGCGTTCTTGGTGGGTGAGGTCTACATACTCCCCACCGCAATGAGGCTTGAAAGGTTCGTGACGAAGGCACTTGCCTCCCCCGAGGGGGCTCGGTGGGCAGAGATAGATCTTCTCGGGCGCAAGCTCGATCGTGTGGCTACTGCTTCTTTGGCGTTGTTTGTACTAGCCCTGATTGGAATGGCGGGAGCAGCCAGCGTCTGAGCACCGCAGTGCGGCCTCCTACACTCCTCGGGGTCGGGAGGGTGGGCCGGCCCGCGGGCGCTGAGAGGGCCCAAGGGAGGGCTGTCGCGGACAAACGGAACGGGTCCTTCACGTCGGGACAGAACGCGAGCGCTTTGTCCACGCAGCGTTCGGACCTGCCCTAAACCGTTGCGCGCGCCGTCGGCCCCGCTCGCGGGGCATCACGTTGGACATGGAATCCCGTGAACTCGAGGTGAGACCGGCGGGGTCCATCGGGCACGATGCGGTACCAGAATTGCGAGAGCCGATACGGGCCGGTCAGGTGGGTGCTCGTCCAGGACAGCTCGGAAGGGCGGACCCGAACGAGTTTGGTCTTGACGATTGCGCGCCGGGCCGGTCGGAAGAACGTATCCGTGAGAAGAACGAGGTCGTCGGAGATCCAGCGGACCTTTCGCCTTCCCGCGGTCCCCTCGAGCTCAAGGTCATCCGGGCGGTAATCGATGCACCAGTGAAAAGCGCGGGCGGCAGAGACCAAGAAGCGCTGGCGGAACCGGTACTGGACCGTAAGGATCGGCACGGCGTTGCCGCATGGAGTCTCTATATTTCAGGCATGACAATTCCGGTCCGGGAACACCCGTCTTTCATACTCCGGGTCTGGTACGCCGACCGTGGCCGCACTGACCCGCGCCCCTTCCATCCGCGTCATCGCGGGAGAGGTCCAGAGCCGGACCGCGACGAATCGGCTCGTGATTCCGTCGGTGGGCCTCAACGCGTGGCTCCCGTTCGTACGAGTAGGTGAAACGATCGCGAGCCGGGCTCGCCAGTTCCCGCCCCACACTCACGAGCACGAGGAAGTCCTCACGTATCTGAGCGAAGGATCCGCGACGTACCGGCTCGGCGAACGGCCGGGAGAGACCGCTTCGGCCGGCACGGCTTTCTTGCTCAGCAGTGCCTCCAACGTCACGCACTCCATCTCCCCGATCAAGGGAGGTTCCGTCCGATGGTTCGTGCTCGTGATCGCTCTCAGGGCGGAACTTTCCGAGCCGCGACTTCAGTCGAGCCATTTGTCGGAGGCGTCCACATTTGAAGAGAAGACCCAGGTCCGACGGCTTGTCGGTCCGAGAGCCCCCATGACCTCTCACACGGGCCTCGAGTGCCGCGAGCTGGTCTTCGTCCAGCGCAGCACCTCCTTCCTCCGGGTCGGGCACGATCGGCACGCGGTTGTATACGCGATGTCCGGCGCGGGCACCGTCGATGGTCGGGGACTTCAGGCAGGGGAAGGAGCTCTGATCTCCGACGTATCGGGGATCGCGATCGCCGGGACCCCGGGCCTGCGTGTGATTGCGGCTACCGCACCGGCTCCGATTGTCGAGCGTTGAGCGAGGAGCGAGCGTCCGGCGAAGGACGCGCGGACCAAGGGAGGCGAAGGATCGACCACGCAAGGAGTGCGCCGGCCAGTGCAAAGCCTCCCCCAATCAGCGTCGCGAGAACGCGCGCCTCCGCGGTGACCCATCCGGTGTCCGAAGTGATCCCGAGGATGAGGAGGACCCAGGGGGTCAAGCTGAGGACATAGAGCGAGGGGCTCGCCGAGCGCAGGGTGATCGTGATCGCGGCGAGGAGGGCGATGAGAACCCCGAGCTCCCATGCTCCAGTGAGAGAGATGAGCAGAAGACCTCCGATCGCCGCACCGGCGACGGTCCCTATCATCCGCACGACGGCGCTGTTCAGCGTCGCCATGAATCCGACCTGAAGGACCACAATCACCGTCAGGATGGTCCAATAGTCCCGGTCGACGCCGAGGTGCGCCCCGGCCGCGAACGCGGCCGCGGACGCAACCCCGGCCGCGATCGCCGTTGCGAGGACGACACGGGCGTCGGGACGAGACGGAAGGGCTGCATCGGGCCGCCCCCATCGGAACGAGGGTCGCCCCGTTCGTCGAGCATGATCCCGTCGGTTCACGATCCATGCCTGTTGAAGAAAGATTCCCGCAAGCGCCCATGCGCCGCCCGCCAGGACCAGCTCCGCGGTCTGCCCGATCGCAACGGGGTTCGTGTGGGAAAGTCCGATCCCGATCGCGAACATCGCCCCTGCGGTCAGCCCGACGACCCGCGCGTAGGGAACGAGGTTGACGAGCTCGAACCCCGCAATGGAGACCGCGATCAGGGGGAACGCGACGGCACCGGTCGTGGCAACGACGGAGCCGACGACAATCCCCACCGTGTTCAGGCCCAGGGCGAGGAAGGCTACTCGGGACCGAGCCCGGAAGCCAAGGAGCCCCTGACCGAGGAAGACGTTCAGGGTCCCCAGCGCCACGAGCACTCCCGCGGTCGCGTAGCCCGTCCCGAGGGCGATCGCGACCGGGACGCTCACGAACGCGGCCACGACCACTCCCGAGAACCAGTCGATCCCGCTCCGGTCGAACTGGACGAGAGGATCCACCACCACCGTCTCGAACGTTGCCGGTGCAGGACCAGGGAGTTCTCCCATCGTGCTCGATTCCGCCTGTGCCCTGCGGCGCGTCCTCGTCCGAGGAAACGACCGGCCCCGACCCTCCCGGGGGCTTATACCGCACGCGCGCTCGATTTGC
>JAKAPG010000148.1 GCA_021823085.1 Thermoplasmata archaeon
GACGGGTCCGTGCACCAGTCCGATCCGGGGAGCGACGAGGACGGCCCGGTTCCGTCCTCCCTCGATCTCCGGGGCGAGCACCGGCACGCGCAGATCGATCGTTGTGCCTCCGAGCACGAGCCGAAGGTGGCGCTCTCCGCTGGAAGCCTCCGAACGACTCTGGAGCAGCGAGGCACCGATCGCCGGCGCGTCTTGGCCCGGCGGGAGGGAATCGACCAATGTGGGAAGATCGACCGTCGCGTCGCCGATCGTCGCGCGACCGAGAATCCCGAGACCCTCGAGTCGGCGAACGGACCGGGTCATCGCTCCCCCGGTCCGTCGGGTACGGTGCGGAAGCTCAGTTCGATCCCTTGGTGCCGGAGCCGCGGCGGTGGGTCTTCGCGGTCTTGGGGAAGTGCTCTTCCCAGCGCACGACGAGCGCCGCGCGCCGCTCCGCGCCGGCCTCGTGGCGCCCGGGTCGGCCGAACATCGGATCGTGCGTGTCCCGGACCGAACGAAGGAACTCCCCGGGGTTCTCGCTCGCCTTCTCGAATCCAAAGAGGATGAGTTGGCGGAGGAAGCTCGAATGCCCCCTCCAGCCGATGCGGCGGCGCACGATTGGGTTGAGGTGGCGCTTCGCGAGCCGCCATACCGCATTCGTCGTCTTGTAGTCGCGCGTCGATATGCCGATCATTACTTGGGGCATATTGCTCGCACTTCCCCTCGATGGAGAGAGATAAAAGCCCATGCGCAAAGAAAACCGTCATACCGGGGAACCACCGAATTCCCACTAGGGAATGAACAACGCGCCCACGACTCCCACCAGATAGATGGCGCCCGCAATGAAGTGGCGCTGGAACGGTGTCCGGGTCCCTTCGGGAGCGCGCGCGAGACGAGCATCGCTGATTGCCGTGAGGACTGCCATCGCCCCGAGGGCGACGTAGTACTCGAATCCGACCCCGAGCTCGAGGCCGAAGAGAGCCAGGAGAACGAGCGCGATCCCGTGCAGGGTTGGAACGAGGCGAACGCTCGCTCGCACCCCCCAGCGGGCGGGGATCGACCTCAGTCCCTGCGCCCGGTCGCTCGCGACGTCACCGAGGCTGTGGACGGTCTCGAAGGCCGTGCCCCACACGAGCATCCCGGCGACCGCAAGCAGAGCGGCCCAAGGAAGGGTCCCCTGGACTGCGATGAAGATCGCGGCGGGCGTGATCGCTTCGACGAGTCCCAAGAACGCGGTCGTCGCCGCGGTGGCGCGTTTCGTGTAGCTGTACCCGTAGACGAGCGCGAGAGCGACCGGGGCCAGGAGGAACGCAAGCGGGTTCAGGAAGTACGCCGCGACGAGGACGATCGCCCCGCTCACGAACGCGATCGTGAGGGCGAACTCGGGCGAAAGGCGGCCGGTAACGAGGGCGCGCGATGCGGTCCGGGGGTTCTTCGCGTCCTGCGCGCGGTCGGTCCATCGGTTGAAGCTGTGGCCCGCGTTGCGTGCGGCGACGAAGGCGATCACGATCAAGGCGAACTTCTCGAGCGAAGGGAGTCCGTGGGCGGCCAGGAGCAGGAAGGCCAGCGCGAAGGAGAGGTTCAGACCCAGGTTCTGGATCTCGAGGAATCGCCCGATGGTGGCGAGCGTGCCTTCCGCCGGTGGTGCGCTCACGGCTTCGCCGGGCCGAACCACTTCGCGAGCATTGGATCGCTCGCGATCACTCGATCGATGGTCGCCTGCGCCGCCGGGTCCGGGCGGATCTCCTCGGGCCACGGTCGAGGGAACCCGTCTTCGGGTCCCTTGCGGGTCGCGTCGATCCCGATCTTCGCGCCGTAGTTCGGGACCGGGTTCGAGATCGAGAGCTGGTCGACGGGACCGTGCGAGAGCTCGATGTCCCGTCCCGGGTCCGCTTGAAGCCCCACGCGGTAGAGGACCTCTCGGAGATCGTGCACGTTGACGTCCTCGTCGACGACGACGAGGTAGCGGGTGAACATCATTTGGCCCAATCCCCAGAGCGCATGCATCACCTTGCGCGCGTGGCCGGGGTAGCTCTTGCGAATCGAGGCGATCCCTACGTTGATGAAGAGCCCCTCGAGCGGGAGCTCCATGTCGACGATCTCGGGGAGCACGAGACGCACGACGGGCAGGAAGATCCGTTCGACCGCCTTCCCGAGGACCGCGTCCTCGGTGGGGGGTTTGCCCGTCACCGTTCCGAGGTACACCGGTCGTTGGCGGTGCGTGACGTGGGTCACGTGCATCACCGGGAACTCCTCCGGGGCCGAGTAGTAACCGGTGTGGTCCCCGAACGGCCCTTCCGCGCGGCTCTCCGCCGGATCTATGTAACCTTCGAGCACGAACTCCGATTCCGCCGGGACCTCTAGGTCGACGGTCCGTGCCTTCACGAGCTCGACCGGCTCGCGGCGCAGGAACCCCGAGAAGACGAAGTTGGAGATTCCCTCCGGGACCGGGGCGAGGCCCGAGAAGACGGTCACCGGATCCGCGCCGATGGCGACCGCGACCGGCATGCGTTCTCCTCGGGCGGCCCACTTGCGCAGATTGTTCCGTCCCACGCGATGGATCTGGGCATGGAACCCGAGCGTATCGGGACCAAACTGCTGGAGGCGGTAGATGCCGGTGTGGGGCTCCCCGGTCTCGGGATCGCTCGTGATTACGATCGGGAAGGTGATCGTTCGACCGCCGTCGTGGGGCCAGCACTTGAGGATCGGGATACGGTCGAGATCGACCCGGTCCTCTTCCACATCCTGGCAGGGCCCGGAACGGGCGTGCTTCGGTGCGAGCGAGCGTAGCGTGCCGAGCGTCTCCATCGTGCCCGATAGATCGCGCACGGCACCCAGGATACCGGCCGGCGGGCGGAGGTGAACGAGCTGCTCGATCCGTTGCGCCGTGGCGTCCACCGTCTCGTCACCGAACGCGAGCGCGAGGCGCCGCGCCGATCCGAGCAGGTTCGTGACGATCGGACAGCTCGCCCCGGGGGAATTCTCGAACAGGAGCGCGGGCCCGTCGCGACGGACCGCGCGCTGGGTCATCTCGGCGATCTCCAGGTCTCGCGAGACGGGCGCCCGGACCCGCAGGAGGTCGCCACGCCCGGCGAGATCGCTGAGGAAATCACCGAGGGACCGGTAGGCCATGGCGCCCGGCGAGCCGCCGCCGATATTTAACGCGCGGAGCGGGCGGCTAGGTTCATATCGAAACCTCTCTCCCTCGCAGCGATGCAGACCGTCACGCTCGAGTTCCCGACCGAGTACCTCGTGGCGCTCGGCCTCATCCCGCACCGGTTCTTCGACCGTTACGAGGAAGTGGAACTCCTCGAAACGCTGCGACTCGAACGGGGCTGGCGTCTCCAGCTCGTCCGGGTGCGCCGGCGGGGACCCCTTCGTTCCGCTCAGGAACTTGCGCGCGAGTCCCTGCGGATCCGGCGGGCCTACGGACTGACGACCTTTGAACTTCTCGAGCGCCGGCCCCGCACGCGGGACTACATCGTGCTCGTGCGCCAGCGCAACCCCGAGAGCTTGCGGGCGCTCGTCGGCCTCGCCGGGGGTCGGATCGCGCCGACGGCCCCGTTCCGGATGACCTCCTCCGCTGTGATCGCGTCGTTTCACGGCGAAGAGCGCGCGCTCCGACGCGTGCTCCACCGGCTGCGGCAGATGGAGTTCCCGTTCCGGGTCGTGCGCGCCTCCCACCGCCCGTTCCGAGACACCGAGCAGCCGGCCGACCCGACCGAACTTCAGTCCGAGCTGATCACACGGGCGTGGGTCCTGGGCTACTACGCGGTCCCGCGGCGGATCACGCTCTCGCGCCTCGCCCGCCTCACCGGGCGCAGCGCTCCCGCTCTCGGGAAGATTCTCCGCAGGGCGGAAGGGCGACTCGTGGCGCGGTTCCTGGGAGAGCGGGCCCCCCTCCCGGCGGACAACAACACGGTCCGCACCGCCGCACCGACGGCCTAAATCCCTCCTTGTCTCGCACCGGGCGTGTCGCGGCGAGCGCGGGTCGTGACGGTCGAGGCATTGACCCCGAGGGCGAAGGTACCGTATCGCGCCACCGACGGATCGGCCGCGTTCGACCTCGCGAGCTCGGTGCGCAGCGCACTGCGCGCCGGGGTCGTCACCAAGGTCCCGACGGGTCTGCGCTTGCGAGCCCCGCCGGGGACCTTCCTGGAGGTCCGGCCGCGGAGCGGGCTTGCCTCTCGCGGGGTTCTGATGCTGAACGCACCGGGAACGATCGACCGAGACTATTCGGGCGAGGTATTCGTCCCACTGACGTATCTCTTCCGCGGGCGGTACTGGATCAAGCCCGGAGATCGCATCGCTCAGGTGCGCGTGGTCCCGGACGAGCCGACTCGCTTTCGCCGGGGGAAGGTCATCGCGATGCGCTCCCGATCCGGCGGCTTCGGTAGCACCGGTCGCTGACCGGGCGGCTCCGGCCCTACGCGTCGAACTCGTCGAGCACCGTCTGGACGGAGGGTTCCACGACCGGCGGCCGTAGGGTCCCGGCCCGGGCCTCCGCCTCGACCTCCTCGAGCATGCTGTGCATACGTCGTTCGCGCGCGAAGGAGGCTCGGTGCATCCCTTCGTCCCTCGTCCCTCGCGCGACGAGCACGACCGCGCGGCCCGAGCGGGCCCGCCCGGTC
>JAKAPG010000149.1 GCA_021823085.1 Thermoplasmata archaeon
TGCCGTCCAGAGAGCACGAGGAAGATGCCCCGGGGATCCTCGTCCGCGCCTGGGTTCGCGACAGGGCCGGCCACGACTACGGCAACGCGTCGCCCTTCATAGTCAAGACTGCCACATATGCGGGTGCCCCGGTAGGCCCGTTTCTCGTCAGCCGGCACCCCACAATTCCGCGTGGAATATTCAAATAAGCCGTCCCCCGCGCGTCCGCTCCCCGGGCTGAGGCCCGGGTGATGGCGCAGACGAGCGGAATGGTGCGGGGGTCGCGAAAGGGTGCCGGTGCGCGGGCGGTCTCCCGCGCGTTGATTTTGGGTCTCGTCGGGGTTCTCCTGGGTTCGCTGGTCCTCGGTGCGTCCCCGGCGTTCGCGTACACGCCCCAGGGAGGGATCGAGCCCAATCCACAGATCGAGGGGAACGTCACATTCGCTACGCACCTCGCCACGTGGTCGCCGCTCGAGTACAATGCGACCGGCGGCGGCCAGGCGACGCTCCCCGCGCGCCTCGACTCGCGCGTCGTCAACCCCATCCTGGTGAACCCGACCGACGTGGTGGCTCCGGGGGTCCTCCAGGGGGAGAAGATCGGCGGGACGTACTGGAACACTACCGGCGCCTGGAGTGCTGGCCAGGGCGGCGGCGGCTCCGTGGGCGCCATCGCCACGACGACCGTCAACGGGGAGCCCGCCATCAAGTACACCCTGAACACGAGCGCCGCGGTCGCCGCCGGCGCCGCGGCCTCCTTCCAGCTCCCCTCGGCGGATTGGCCCTCAACAGATTCCGTCTTCGACTACCTGACGTTCGGGGGGCAGTTCTCCGGCCCGACCTGTTCGGCATGTACGGCGTCGCTACGGATCGCCAATCAGACCCAGTCCAGCGCACCGATGTACTTCTCCAGCGCCAACGGCGCGCCGATGCCGCTCGGCGTGAGCTCGGGCGGGACGCTCGTCAGCGTGAATCCCGGGGGCGACTTTTACGTCAGCGTTCCCCTCTCGGCACTGTCCGACACCGCGAACGATGGCCTGAACGTCACCGGGCCGGGGGCCGCGACCTCGATCTACGTCTACGCCTCGATGAACCTCGTGAAGGAGGCCTCCGTGACGTACACTTTCATCATCACGGACCTCGCGTTCACGACCGGACCGCTGACGCTCGGCGCGACGGTGTGGCACTATACGCTCACGGGGGCCTCGAAGGCGACCAACAACTCGATAGCCCGGGAGGAGGTCAACGGGAACCTGAACCTCAGTGCCTCGGGGTACGCCCCGACGTTCGCCACGCAGGGCATCCAGGGCGGGGGCTACCAGGCCGCGGTCACGCAGACCGCCGCCGACACGCTGAACGCTACGGTGACGACCTCGCCCGTGAGCATTGCCAATGCGACAGCGGGAGGCCCGGGGTATGTCGAACAGGCGACGTATCAGTTCGCTTTTCTCCTCCCGACCGCGCCTCAGCTGACGTACGGCGCGTTCAAACTCGCGGACGACATCCACGTCGCGGGGACGCAGTACGTCAGCGTGGCCTTCGCCGGGACCTCGTACACCGCGGCGTATCAGGGCTATGCGATCGGAGCCTGGCAGGTCGTCCAGGCCACTATCACGCCGACGACAGCCGCATACTGGACGGCGATCGTGGACTACACTGGGCCGCAGTGGGACTCGATCAGCGCGCCGCCCGGGATCTTCTCCGCGGGCGGACTCGAGTACTACTGGTTCGTGTTCCTCGGACTAATCCTCGCCACCGTCGGCGGTACGAGTGCCTGGATCACTCGCAACGAGCGGCAGATCCGCCAGCGCCGAGGCGTCGCGCCCCCGATCGGGACCCGTCTGGTCGATTGGCTCGAGCGGCGGCGCCGGCTCCACGGGAACACGGAGGCGAAGATGAGCGGTCGCCACACGGCAGCGGTCCTCGTTGGCCTCGTCTTCGCCGGCGCGGGAGGGATCGCGGTGTGGGCGTCCTATGATGGCGCCGACCTCCTGGGCGCGACGGCAGCGTTCATCGGCGGCCTGATCGTCCTCCTGGTCGTCGCGCTGATCGCGTTTGTGGCCTACGAGGTCGCGCACCGCGTCGGGAAGAAGCGGCGCCAGCGGGACTGAACCCCTTCCCTCGCGCCAGGCCCAGGAGGGAAGGTGTACGCGAAGGCCGTTCTGGTTAGCCTGAAGAGGCGGGATCGGTGGCTGCGGCTCGGCCTGGGCCTCGTGTTCCTCGCCACCGCCGTCGCCGTCCCCACCCTCTACGGCTGGACGCTCGCGAACCTGCTCCTCGGGGTCCTCGCGACGTGCGGCGCCCTGGCGCAATTCGCGACTGCCGCAGTCGGGCGGGACCTCGGGCTGCGCGTCGGCACGGGATCCGCGCCGGCGGCGGCGATCGCGGGAGTGGTCCTCCACGGAGACATCATCTCCTCGATCGAGAACGCGATCCTGGGATTCTTCGTCTCGATCTGGGACGGGATCAGCTCGTTCTTCGGGACGATCTTCCAGTCGATCGCGAACACCTTCGCCGCGGTGTTCGAGGCGCCGGTGAACGCGGTCGAGTCCTCGTGGGCGTCCTTCTCCGCCTGGGCGAACGGGTTCGGTCCGCTCGCGCCGGTCCTCGTGATCGTGATCATCGCCGCGGTCTTCCTAATCGCGATCTGGGTGATCTGGCTCGTCATCAAATTGTCCGTCAGCGAGGGCGAGCAGACCGCCGAAGAGGCCGAGGAGGGCGCGTAGTGTGGCGCCTGACGAGGACCCAGTGGTTCGTCCTGGGCTGCGGGATCGCGGCCGTTACCCTGGCGCTTGTGGCCTCGGCCCCGGCGCCCGCGACACACGCGACGAACCCGTCCTGCCCGGTGGGGAAGGTCGGGAACTTTTCCCTGGCCGCATGCTCGGTCCCGGCTGGCCCCTCGTTCTCTGTTCCCTGCGGGGTGAACTGGCAGGGGCTGGTGTGGTGTACCATCAACACGCCGGACCTGAACCCGGTCGACTGGGCCGGGTTCATCGGCTGCGAACTCACCGCTGGCCTCTCCACGGTGGGGAGCGTCATCTGGAACGCAGTCGCGGGGATCTTCGGCTACCTCGTCTCGGCGGTGGGCGACGCGATCGCGAACACCGTGAACGAGGTCATGGGGGTCTTCGAGGGCGCGATCACGAGCGTGATCTCGGGGATCGGCGACCTCCTCGTTTCGGTCGAGAACGCGGTGGACTCGGTCGCGCTCGGCGCTGGCCCCCTGGCGCCCGTGGTGATCACGGCCCTATGGCTGGCGATCGGGGTCGTCGCCGCGGTCGCGCTCTACCTGACGTTCCTCGGCTTCGTCGCCCTGGCGAAGACCGTGTTCAACCTTCTGTGAGGGCGCCATGAACCCGAGCAAGAAGAAGGAGGTCCTCGCGATCACTGGCGTCGCCCTGGCGGTCTGGGGGTTCCTCCTGTTCTTCGAGAACGCGTACTTCGCCGCGGGCTTCTACGGGGTGAACGTCCCGAGCTGGGCCTCCTGGGTCGGCGAGATACCGATCGTGTGGTTCAACGTGATCGACACGATCGCGGTCGTGTTCGTGATCCTGGCGGTCGTCCTGACCGTCCGCCACCGGCACCGCCGCACGATGGGGAGCCGCGCGATCGGTGCCGCAGGCGCGGCCCTCCTCCTGGTGTTTCTCGTACTCCTGGCCGTCGCGCTCTTCGCGATCGGCCTTACACTCCCGACCATCATTCGGGACCTGAAAGGGTTCCTCGGGGTGTGAGGGAGGAGAAGCGGAATGGTAGCGCGAGAGAGCAAGGCGCGGCGGGGATGGGGCGCGCTCGTGGCCGGATTGATCTTGGCGGTCGCCGGCGCGGGTGTGATCTTCTACTCGGTCTGGACCGCGGGGACCCTCCCGTTGAACGACACCACGTTCATCGGCGCGGGCCTGTTCGGAGTCGGGGCCGCAGCGGGGGCCATCGGGATCGACCGCGGCGAGAAGAAGTGAGGGCCCGTGGCAAAGGGGAGGCGGGGGAACCTGTACCGGGGGAAGTCCGGCGCGCGATCGCGCCGTCGGATCGAACGGTACTACGAGGCGCGGGGCGAGCCGCCCGCCCGTGCCCGTCGGACGTACGGCGCGATCGTGGGAAAGGTCCGCCGCGAGCGACAAGCGAAAAGGGAAGGAGGTCGTATGAGTGGTTATTGGCGCGCGCACCGCCACAGCCGGGGAGAACACCTGGGGCACTGTTCGCGGGACTGCCGGGCCGGCCGGGTCGCCCACTGGCACCCGGGCCGACGGCGGACGCGCCGAAGCCGTGTCAGCCGGCGACGCGAGCACCGGCGACGCGAGCGCCGCTCCCGTCGGCGACGTTGAGACGCGGCGGCTTCAATTCCGCGCGGAATAGGTGCGCCGCCCTCGCGGCGGCGCTCCTGGTCCTCGGCTCGGCCCTCGCGTTCGTCTCGCCGGGCGCTCGCGCCTTCCCGATCGGGACCGCTCCCGCCGACTTCGCCGAGGCGTACCCTGCGCCGGCCCTTCCGCCCTCGGCCGGGGCCCAGGGGACACCGGGTATCCCCGCCGGCGATCACCCGGGCCTGACGGTTCCCGCCTCCTCGGTCGGAACCCAGGGCACGGTCGGCCCCGTCAACGCCACGGGACCGTTCTCTTGGGCGCCCGCAAGCTGCGCCC
>JAKAPG010000150.1 GCA_021823085.1 Thermoplasmata archaeon
CGTCCGGGGTCTGGGCGAGCTGCTCGGTCGACTGTCGGGAGAGCGTGCCGGGGATGACCGCGTGCCACAGCGCCGGGGATCGTCCGGGTGAGAACGCAGCCCCGCGGTCGAGGGGCGCCCGCTCCAATTTTCCGTAATCGGTCAGCCGAGTGAAGTCCCCGGCGAGACCGAATCGGCCCGTCGACGGTAGAGGCTATCCGTGGCTGGTCTGCAGGATCGCCCGACCTTCCCGCAGGGGATGCCAGCCCCGCAGCCGCCAGCTCCGAAACACGCTCGTCAGGATCCCATACCGCTCCGCCCCTCGATCCGACCGACTCCCTCCCCCGATCTTCCTCGCAATCACACTGGGACGGAGCCCCCGTTCGGCCCGGTTGTTCGTCGGTTCAACCTGCGGATCCACCACGAACCGAAACAGCCATCCCCACTCGTTCCGCTTCAGCAGGTTCGTCACGAACTTTCGACAGTGCGAGGAGTTGGCGAACGCATGCGGTTCGAGGCGGGTCGCGAGGAGCTTCTCGAGGCGGTCCGCCTCGGCCTCCCCCCGTCCCGCCACCCCCTTCGCCTCGTGGTAGACCTCCCGGAGCACCGTCTCGATGCCCTCCCCCTCGGGTCCGTAGAACTCCGCGAGCTCCTTCGCGTCCTGTAGGATGTGCGCCCAGCAGTCCTGCTGCGGTCGCCTCGTCTTCCGCGCCAGGGTCGTGAACGCCGAGTGCCGATCGTGCACGTCCGTCCCTCCCGCCTCCGTTCCTACCAGCTCCAGCGGCACTTCGTGCCCGTTCGACCTCGTCACCGCGTAGATCCCTTCCCGCAACGTCGTCACCGTCCAGAGATACCGGTTCTCTCCCTGCACCCGCCACGAGGTCGAGTCCAGGTGTCGGGATGGGGCGTTCCGCATCGCCGCCACCAGTTCCCCGTAGTGCGGCCCGAACGCCTCCGTCAACTGCTCGAGCACGTGGATCACCTCCCCCTCGCTCACCCGCAGCCCGAGCACCGTCTCGAGCAGCTCCGGGATCGCTGCCTCCGTCAGGCGGAGTTCCTGCTTCATCCACCCGACCAGCAGCATCACGTTCAGCCCGAGGCGAGCCCCCGGGAGCACGATCCCGTCCAAGGGGGCCTCGACCAGCTGGCGGCAGTCCCGACAGTATCGCCGCTCGAGGAGATACTCCGTCACCCGCATCGCGAGGTCGAGCGGGAGATCCTCCACGAAGCGCGAGCGGGTCTCCTGCACCGCCTCGGAGAGGTTCGTCCCGTGGCAGCGGGGGCAGGCCCGAACCGGCACGTCCACCTGCTCGTCAACGTGATCGGGTCGCGGGCGGCTCCTCCCGGGATGGCCGACCCGACCCCCGGGCTTCCCCTTCGGGGAGTTCCGACCGTTCGGGGTCAGCGTGTAGGCCTTCCCGTTCTTCACCCCGACCGTCTCGGGATGCCGCTTCTTGTATTCCCGAAACTCCCCCTCGACCTGACGCAATCGCTCGACCTCCGCCTCCAGCTCCTGGTAGCGACGCCAGAGCTTCCGACGCTCTTCGCGCGTGAGGACGATCGTCTCGGGCTCTTGGTCGGGAGCCAGGAGGAAGCAGACCTCGGAGGCGGCCATCGCCCGGGGGTCGGGGAACAGCCGGAAGGAGTTTTCGGTCGAGAGGAAACCGACCTCGAGCTTCAGGCCGCTGACCGATTACTATATGAGTTTGCCAGGGTCCCCCTCTCCGCCTCGCTCCGCGGGACCGCGAAACGACCCATCCGGACCGAGATGGCCCGGGGAAGCGATCCTCGATGAGGGCGTCTCGTTCGTGCGGCACGGGAGGTTCGACGCGGAGCCGTTGTGGGCTCGGACTCCCGAAGAGCGGGCCGGGATCGGCCGCGGGCCAGCAACCACTATAGCCCGACTCGCCGTCCTCGAGATCGTGGTGGATCTCCAGGAGACGCCGGCGACACCCCCGGTGGACTATGGTGCCGACGACCGCTACGGATGGCAGGCGGCCGGCGTTACATTGATCGTCTTGGGCTGGGGGTTCGCGGTGATGCTCAACCTCATCCTGCACGCCATCGCGCCGAGCTCGGGCCTCGCGCTCCTCTGGGTCCGGATCTTCCATGACCTGGGCTACTTCGCGTGGGCGTTCCTCGGCCTGGGGCTCTTCGTCGGAGCGTTCGGTGTGGTTCTGATCCGGCTCGGCCGCTCGGAGCCGCGAGGGCCGCCGGTACTACCGGGGTACGACTACTCGCACGAGCGCCTTCCCTAGGAAGGACGCGGCGGGGGCCGTGGGCCCATCCGGCGCGGCTCTCGGCAGACCGGACATGGAGTGAGGCGGTCCGGCCAGCACGCGGAGCAGAAGCTTCGACCGCAGAACGGGCAGGTGCCCGTCGCGGGCGCTCCGCATCGCGCGCACGGCGCCGAGAGCATCGGGCTCACCTCGACCCGCGACGGCCCAGGAGCCGTCCCGACTTCACACCTTCGACGAACCCCTCGGCGAAGTTCGTTCGTGTCACGTAGTCGGCGGCCGAGCGCGCGGCCGGACTGCCGGTCGGGAAGCTTACGGACCATCCGGCGGCTCGGAGCATCTCGACATCGTTGTCGCCGTCGCCCAAGACAACGCAATCGGCGAGCGTAAGTCCCAGGGGCCGAAGGGCGCGGACGAGGGCCGGTGCCTTGCCGGCGCCCGGTTCCATGAGGTGGATAGCAAAGCCGGTTCCCTCCACCTGGACCGGGAACCCGCTCAGGGCGGCGAGGATTCGGCCGATCGGCACGCTCGTGTCGAGAGCGACCTCGCTCTCACGCCATCGATCGGTGAAAAGCCGGCGGACCGGCAGGCCCGCCCGTCGCAGGCGGCGGAACGCTCTCAGGGCGACCGAGGGGTCCGCGAGCCGCACGATGCGGTCCGGGGTTCGTCGGAAGAGGAGTCCACCGTTCTCCGCGACGATCGGGGTCCGGAGGCCCAGGGATCGGTAGATCCCCAGCGCGACCGGGAGAACGTTGCCCGAGGCAAGGACGACCGGGATCTTCCGTTCGACCAGGCGATGGACGATCCCGAGGGCATCCGGGTCGAGCCGGCGCCGCGCGTCGGTGAGCGTCCCGTCGATGTCCGTGACGACCGCCCGGAGACCCGCCGGGGCCCGGGGGCGGGAGCCGGAATCTTCCCTCCGCTCAGGCATGGGACCCGGTCCGCGAACGCTCGATCTCGTCGCGAAGTCGCTTCGCGACCTCGTTTCCGTCGCGCCGGCCCCGGACCACTTTCATCACGTCGCCCATGAGCGGCTGGAACGCCTCGAGTCCTCGCTCGGCCAGGAGGGCCCGGTTCCGCTCGACCACCCCGCGTACCACCCGGCCCAGTTCGTCGTCGCTCATCCCCGATAGGCCCGCGCGCCGGGCGGCGGTGTCGACGTCGGGGGCCCCGTGGGCGAGCTCGTTCAGGACCGTCGGGATCCCTTCCTTCGCGAAGACGCCCCGTTCGCTTGCCCGGAGCACGGCGTCGAGGGTCTCCGTCGGGATCTCCCCTACGATCGACGAGGGGTCTCCTTCGACCAAAGGCAGATCCTGCGTCAGCAGGCGCGCCACGAGGGTCGCGGTATGTCCGTGTTGGGCGAGGAGCTCGAACCGAGACGCCTCGCCGGCGGAAACCAGCTGGCGAACGAGGTCGTGGGGAAGACCGTAGTCGCGCGCGAGGCGCTGGCGGAGCTCCGAGGGACGCTCCGGAAGGAGCCCGTCGACCCGGGAGAGGTCGGACGGTAGGACCGGGATCGGGGGCACGTCGGTCTCCGGATACATTCGGTGCCGGCCGGGGATCGGACGCGAGTATCGGGTGCGACCTTCGGGCAGAGGATCCCGGGTCTCGCCCGGTATCCCCTCGATCGCTTGCGCTGCGCGCCGCTGGATCGCCGTCGCCACAGCGCGCAGTCGCGGCTCGGACTCGTCGGCAAGGAGCACGAAAGCGTCCTCGGGGCCGAGCTTCAGTCGCGAACGCACCTCGGCGATATGCTTCTCCTCGATTCCGTATCCCGGCAGCTCATCGGAATGAAGGAGACCGGCGAGCCCGAACGCACGGGCGTGGTCGGCGAGCTCGCGCCCCAGGCGCTCGGAGCTGCCGGGAGGAGACCGGAGAAGTCCCGCGAACCCGGGCAGGGCGATCGCGAGGACGCTGCACGAGCGGCTCGCGCGCGCCGCGAGAGGCCCCTCGTCCACCCCTTCGAAGACCTCGGTGAGGTCGACCGGATCCTCCGTGGGAGCTTTCGCCCTTCGTTGGTGCAACGAGTCCCGGACCCTCAGCAGGATTCTTTGGCGTTCGACCTCGTGGTCGACGTACTGCTCGATCCATCGCAGCTCCTGGACCCCCTTGATCTCGATGCGCCGGCCCCCCTCGATCGACACGTTGAGGTCCTCTCGGATCGAGCCGATCCCGCGACGGACCCGAGCGGTGGCGCGGAGGAGCGCGCCGATCTCCTCGGCGACGGCGCGCGCCTCGCGGCCACCCGTGATCTCGGGCCCGGTCGCGATCTCGAGCAGCGGGATTCCGAGGCGGTCCAGGCGGTAGGTGACTTCGCCCGGAGCCTCGGCGACCTTGCGCGCCGCGTCCTCCTCGAGCGAGATCGAGTCGATC
>JAKAPG010000151.1 GCA_021823085.1 Thermoplasmata archaeon
GCTGATCGCCTACCTGCGAGGGGATCGGGTCATCTTCCAGCGGCTGGGTTCGCACCTCTTTCGCGAGGGACTCACCCCTGCTCGGAGAGCCGCTATGGAGCGATTCGGAGCAGTCGCCCGCACCGCCTTCGGTGAACGCTTCACAGGAGCACTCCCGCCGGCTGCGGAGCGCGTCCGAGCCAGCTTCACCGGCTCCCGCAGCCCGGCCCCCCACCCCGCCCGGAGGACCATTCGCCAGGATAATCAGGCCTACTACCGTGCCCTCGTGGGAGAGCAAAAACTCCAAGAGATCGAAGAGTTGCTGAGGATGCTCACGGACGGCGGCGAAGCGAGTAAAGAGGAGAGAGCTCGCTGATCGGCTTCCCGTCAACGTGGTCTCGCATGTCCTGATAATAGTTCACGCGAGCCCATATGAGTGCCTGTTGACGAGTCTCTCGGTCCAACGAATGGCCCGTCAGCGCAGCGAACCGGGATGCCTTCTCAAACGTACTCCACAAGCCCGTCCATCGCAGGTCACTCTCCGAAGGTGGCTTGGGGGTCAGCCGGGCTTCAATCCGCTCGAGCATCTCTATTATCCGATGGGAGTTTTCTTCGGTCTCCCGGAGCGAAGAATCCACGCGCTGCGCGAGCGGGCGTGCATCACTATCCGCATTCCCGAGCGCGAGCGGTTCTGCGACCAGGCTGAGGTCGTCTCCACTCGCAACCGGTGGAAGGGACGGAACGAGGATTGTGGTGTAAGGTCTCGGAATCCGGGCGAGACCTCGACTACTCAGTCTCCCGGCGTTGGCCAGCACAAATCGCATCCGTCGACGAGGAGGGGATGCCCTCCCTTGGAGCTTCTTCCGGTACTTCCGCACGGTCGGTAGCGACGCGCCGGTGCTGCGTGCCAGTTCCTCGTTCCTCATGGAAGGATCTCGCGCGAGCTCCGCGTGAAGCTTCTCTAGAAACTGGATCGCGTCGCTCGGACGAAAGGGGCGTCCCATGCAGCAATACAGGGAAGAATCACGCTAAAAGCGTTGCCAAGACCCGCCAACGCTCGGCTTGTTGCAAAAGCGACCACCTTTTGCAACTACTCCGCGCTTCGCGGGGGTTTGCGGGACCACACGCCCTATGTGTAGAAAACTCAATAGAAAACTTGGAAAAGTTCTATAAGAAAACATCTTTGGAATTCACGTATTTAATTGTAACTAAGCAACACAATATATAAGAATACCGCACTAGTTGGCCTTGTAAACGGATAGCTTTGGACGCCCGTTCTGTTAAGGAGGAGGAGGCGGGACGAGTAGACGAGCCGTTTGGTCTTCTTTCCGGACGAGACTCTCGCCATCTTCTTCTCGTCCTTCTCGGTCGGAGCGGAGAGAGGGATTCTTCTGGGCCCCCCTTCTCTTTCGTTGCTGGCAGCGGGCCGGAACCGGTACGCTCGGGTTTCCGACACACGCGGTGTTGCCTCCAATACTCCCTTACGGCTGCTCGAACCGGTGCCGGCCCGTTCCTAGGATCCCACGTTAGAAGCCGGCGCCCAATCTACCGAGCAAGCTCCTCCCTGAGGAGGGCCCATAGTGTGTAACGGGCGCCGGGGACTCGAAGCCACGCCACTGAACACGGCCGGTTGATTTACGATCCACTTCCCCGGGGTTTACTAATCAGTGCAGCATGTTCCCGGGCACCCTCACTAAAGAGCGCGATGTGGCACGCCTGATCGTAGAGAGGAAAGGAGCCATCCGGGGTCAGCCCCCCCGATTGGACGTTTTTCCTGCCGGTCGTAAGCTGGAGCCGCTTACTTAGTCATCCGGCCGCGCCGGAGCCAGTTGCCCTCAAGCAAACGTCGTGTCAGCCCCTAGCATAATTACGGTTTGGAAAAGTTAAAGTGCTTGGAAGCCCCGCTCGCCCCGCGGTGTCATGTGGTGCGGCGAGTTGTCTCACGCATTCGTGCGACGGCAACGAGACATACGCGCACGATCTCGTGCGATGATAATCTTGCTCATAGCCATTCTTCCAGAGACCATCGAGAAAGGAAGCCAAGGGAGACCCCGGGTGGGCTATGGACCGAATGGTCCGTGCTTCCCATGAAGGGCCTTGGGCGCCGATAGCGAAGAGGAAAGTGTGTCCGATCCTTCCAATCTCTTGCTCTACCAGGTGCTCCGCGACGCTGAAGCGGTTGCCGACGTTGTGAAGGTGGAGGGCGGGTCCGTTACACCCGTTACCCACGCGTCCTATCTCGGCATTCCCGTTGCGGACGCGATTGCCGACCTGCGCCGGCAGGGCATTCTCCATCCCTCGAACGGGAGTGAGAGCCGGCTCGAGATCGAGCGGGACCGGTTACCACCTGTAGTCTCGGTCCTAGATTCCGTCGGGCGAGCCCTACGAGATGCCGGCTACGAAGTTCAGATTCCCGCATCCATCAAAGGGAAGTCCGGAGTCGAACACTACTTTGATATTCTAGCGCGCCACGAAGGACGCCAATTCGTGTTCGATGTAGAGGCACCTCTTCCCCCGACCCGGCCCGGGCGACTTCAAGTGCTAGGACACTACGCGAAAGTCAGCGACGTGCCCGATACCAATCTGCGTCCCTCGCTTGTGGTCGTTCCTCCCCTCGCCGACGACGGGCGACGGCTAGCCGAGGCATACGGAGTGGATGTCATCGAGGCGGATCTCGCCCAGAAGATCGGCGAGCGCGTGCGCTCCTTCGTCTCTACCCCGGTCACCGTGGGCCACGTGAGCACAGGCTGCGCTCAGCTGGACGCGCTCTTGGGAGGCGGACTCATCGACGGGCGGATCTATCTCGTGGTGGGCGACGTCGGGTGCGGAAAGACGTCGTTGGCCCTGCAGTTCCTGATCGCCGCGGCCCATCGCGGCGAGCGCGGGATGCTGGTGACGACCAATTCTACGCCCGCCGAAGAGGTCGCATTGGCCGAGAGCCTGGGATTCGATCTCCGCGCCCAAGTACGCAAGGGTATGATCACGGTCCTCAGCCTGACGAAGGCGTTCGACGCGCTGATCGAGAGCCACGCGACCCCGGAGGCGCAGAGGCGTTCGTCGAACCGGGTGCTGGAGGAACTCTTCACGCGAGTACAACTCGACAATCCCAAACGGATCGTGATCGATACCATCAGCCCGTTCGTCCCGGTCCGCCGCTACGAAGAGGTCCGGGACTTCCTCCGTGGCCTGAGCCGGATGAACCGCCTCACGCTCCTGACCGAGGAGTTTGGCCTTGACGGGGGCGATACCGCCATCGAGGAGTACTTCGTGACGGGGGTCATCGTCCTGCATCGCCGAGTCCACCCGAGCGGCGCGGTGGAGCGGACCCTGCGCGTGGAGAAACACCGAGGGGCCGTTCACAATATAGAGGCCCATCCCTTCCGAATTGAGCCGGGTCCGGGACTGGTGATCCAATGACGGAGCCGTTGCCGGAACCCGAAGATGCTGTCGAGCTGGGGCGTCGATGAGGAGATCTGAGCTGCCTCAATCGCGTGGGACGAGCGCGAAATATGGGTGAGGAGGTAGGGCATCCGTGACCGTCTCCGACCATACTCCCTCTCCACACTCCCACCGGCCTGCTCCGAAGCCGATTCCGGTGTACTTCCGCCGGGAGAAGGGCCGGCTCGTACACATCACGCTCGGGCTGGTCCACGAGCCGGGGAGCTTCAAAGCCGCTCTCGGGGCCCTCCCGGAGAAGGCGGTCAATCTCCTCGCGCTCAGCATCTCGAACGGTGCACAGCGGACCGGTACGGCCGAGGGCCACATCTTCGCGGAGATCGAGTCGCCGATGACGACGGAAGAACTCGAAGCGGCGCTCCGAGCGGTCCCGTCCGTCCGACACGTTCGGGTCCAAAGCGACGTAGAGGGGCGGATCATCGATGACTCCTTCCCACCGAGGGTTTCGGAAGCCGGGCGGGTGCTCCTCTTCTCGGCCTCGGGCTTCCGCGAAGCCCTCGCCCGGATGCGGGCGGCGATGGGGTCGGGGGGCGCGGTGTTGGTCTACGACTTCGGGACGTACCTCGGCCAGCAGGTCGCCCAAGGGGCCGTACGGTTCTTTGGCCGGGACTTCCTCCGCGGCCACATTGCCTACTCCATGCGATTCGCCTCGTCGATGGGTTGGGGCGATCTCGAGGTCATCGAGGCCGACGTGGAGAAGGGAACGGCGACGATCCAGGCCCGCGAGAACTTCGAATGCTACCGAATCACGGGCGCTGCCTCGCCCTACAGCCAAGCCGTCCGTGGGATGCTGGCCGGCTACTTTAGCGGTGTCCTGGGGACGCCGGTCTCCTGTCAGGAGACTGAATGCATCGCGAAGGGTGACGAGGCGTGCGTCTTTCATATCGAGTGTAGCACGGCCGCCGCGCAAGAGTCGGCAGTTCTCCCGGGATAGTCCTAGAATACGGCACCCGGTGGAGGTCTCCTGGACGGGCGCCGACTCTCCCCGGGCATGTGACGCGCATGGTGAACCTGCCGGGCGTACTCGGAACCGCGGGCCACGTTCGAACACGGTACGGCACCCGCGCCTTCCGTATCGAGCGTGGCATGCCCGAGCTCGCACGC
>JAKAPG010000152.1 GCA_021823085.1 Thermoplasmata archaeon
TCTGGTAGCCATTGAGTGGCCCCCCCGCTCGCGACCGATCCGACGCCTACCCCCACTTGTCCAAGGTAGATGTGCGAGGCTGCCACCGATAGATCGCAGGCGAGGTGCAGCTCGTTTCCTCCCCCAATCACGATCCCGTTCAGCCGGGCGATGGTCGGCTTGCCGCACCGCAACAGCGACTCGACCGCCGACCGGAACACTTCCATGTACTTCCAATAGTCGTGCGGGCGAGGAATGAATCGCGTCGCATACTCCTTGACGTCTCCACCGGTGCAGAACGCCTTCGAGCCGACCCCGGTCAAGACGATGACTCCCACGCGATCATCGGTCGCGGCGATTCGGACCGCGCGCGCCAGTTCGGTCAAGGTGAGCGTGCTGTACGCGTTGTACGCCTCCGGCCGATTGAGCGTGATCCGGGCAACCCCGTCATTTCGATCGTACAGAATCTCACGGAAATCGCTCTGGGGATTCTCCGGGGGACGGAGCGGATCCAAGAGGGATTCACCGGCGTCAGGTGAGACGGATCGTCCTCGCCGAACTTGCGCGGGGGTCATCGACCGCGTGAGGGCCGGCGTTTGGAAGTGCCTTCTCCCTGACCGGTAAGGGTAGCAATCGAACTCTTGAAACGGGCGGGCGTTGGGTGATTTCTCCACGAGGGTGTGGGTCCCGCCGTACGGGCATCGAACCGCACCGCCGTGTCCGGGCGAGCGGAAGGAAGGGCGGCATCGAAAGGTGGCGCACCGGTGCGAGTGGCGATCGGTCGAAACACGACCGATCCCCGGCCTGCTCCGCTGCACGGTTCGCCCTTGGCCCTCCGCGAGAGACCGGCGTGGGGACGATGCTGCAGCGCCTTACCCATTCGGCATCTGGGATCGGTGGTCGCGTCCCGTCACGCGGAGCAGCGACGAACGATCGCTGCTCGAGGGAGTTGGTGCTCGGGGCCGCCGGACGGCATCCCACCGCCACCGATCGGAGCCGGGATCCTCGGCTTGTTCGGTCGACATCCCACCGGCCAGCGCTTCGTCGGGAGTTGAGCCAGCGGCCTCCGGGGAATAACGCCTTGAGCGAGGAGCCGGTCACCCAGGCGTGTCGGTCCGCGTCGAGGCCCTTGGGAACGTCCTCACGGTGACCTTGGATCGCCCCGAGGTGCACAATGCCATCGACCCGGTGTCGCATCGCCAACTGTTGGAGGCGTGGACTCGGTTGCGGGACGATGAGAGTCTCGGAGTCGGGTTACTGACCGGAGCTGGGACAAGAGCGTTCTGCGCAGGGATCGATCTGCATCATCTGGACGAATTCTACTTCGAGTCCCGCCCCGGTGAGCGCCGGGATCGTTGGGTCCGCGAGCCCGGCATCGGAGGTCTCACGCGCAATTTCGATCCGGGGAAGCCGGTAATTGCCGCCATTGACGGCTACTGCCTCGGTCTCGGTCTCGAACTCGCCCTGGCGTGCGACATACGGTTGGCAACTCCGAGCGCGGTCTTCGGCCTCCCGGAGGTGCGGTGGGGCATCATCCCCGGTCAGGGCGGCACGCAACGGCTCTCTCGGGCGGTACCGTCGAACATCGCCTTGGAGATGATCCTGACCGGCCTGCCGATCTCCGCGTCTCGGGCTCGAGACGTCGGACTCGTCAACCGCGTGATCCCCCGTCCCCGTCTCCTCCCGGAGGCTCGCAGGCTCGCGGAACGGATTGCAGCCCTGCCACCTCGGGCGGTCCGTCGCGCCCGCGAAGCGGTCCGTCGCGGTCTCGAAATGCCGCTGGCCGATGCCCTGCGGCTAGAACAGGATCTTGCCGATCCGCTCCGAACCGAAGGCGTCGGTCGTGCCGCGCACGCGACCTTGTGCCGCCGCCGACGTGCTTGACGGCGCTTGCCCGCGAATCCCGAGTCCCGCAGCCACTTCCGGCGTTCGGCGCTCAGCGCCCGCTCAGCTGCGGGGAGAGCATCTTTCCTTCTGCCCGGCGCAACAGCTCGGCCGTGGTGGATCGGCTGACCGCGAGGATGCGAGCGATTTCCGTGAGGTTCGTACGCCGAGGAAACGCGTAGAAGCCCAGCCGAAATGCGGTCTCGAGCGCGGTCGCCTGACGCGGCGTTAAGGTTCGGGGCGGTTGGAACCTTCGAACCCGGAGAATCGACGAGCGACCATCGGCACGAGCGGACTGGAATCGCGCGATGGTTCGGATCGCTTGGGCCGACCTGGGTACGACGAGTCTCCATCGGTCCCGGCCCGGGGCTTCCTTGCCCAGGCAGAATTGGCAGGTGGTACAGATCGCCCCGCCTTCCATGATGGCGCGGCATGACTTAGGTATGGGACCGACGGCGCGAACAAATCGGCGTGAGGGGGAGAGTACCAACACGCTCAAGGCCTCGATGTCGGTCCGGTGGCGGAGGTAGCGCTCGGCCGCGCCGAGATTCCCGGGGTCGCCCACCAGTTCGACCACCTGCAACAGGCGGGAAAATCCGCGTCCCATCGGACGGCAAACCTCGAAGTGAACGTAGATGCCCCATCGATCACGGAGCTCCCGGATCCAGTGTCGATGCGGATCCCCCAGAACGTCCACCTCGACCAGCGGGATTTCCCGGACCTGGGAAATGTGGTTCGGAGAACGAGAGGCGATCGCTTGGGTTCTCGCAACGGCTTCGTCCTGACGAGTGTTGAGGATGACCGTTTCTCTCAACTGGGACCTAGGGACTCCTACCGGTTCCCCTGAGATAACTGCTCGGTTGACCGGTACCTGGTCACCGGCCCGAAGTTGACCTGGGAAAGGGGACGGTCTGTGGTTGGGTGGTTCGGCTACCCGTCACCGGTGAGCTGAAAGTGCCCGGGTCCGTGGCGCATCGGGGGTAATGCTCACCGCCGGCTATCGAGAAACTCGCGGGTCACTTCGGCCGCGCGATCAGGTACGACGAACCTCGCACGAACGTAGATAAGGCGGGACGGACTCCCTTTCCGTATCGATGAGCGGTTCCTACTGCGCGAGCTGTGGGCACCCATTGGCGCCGGGCGATCGGTTCTGCGCGGGCTGTGGGAGGGCACTCGCACGCGCCGCGCCAGCCCCTCCTCCGCCCCCACCGCCGGCATCCTCCTCGTACGGAGGGCCTTCCGCCTCCCAGGGCGCGCCGCCTCCCCCAACGGGGGGAGCGGGAATGCCCGCGCAAACTCCCGAGCAACCCCGGACGCCTGCGGTCGGGCTCCCGGTGTGGCTGGACCTGGGGATGCTCCTCATGGCGGTCGGAGCCCTGCTCGTTGCCGTGGGATTCTTCCTCTACGCTGGCGGGATCGGGAACATCAATCCGTATGGCTTTTTCCAAGCGTTCGGGATTCTGGTGGGAATCGGGGTTCTCATCGCTGTCCTTGGCTGGCTCTTGCACAAGATGATCCGGGCCCGTGCCGAAGCGTCGGGTCCGAGGTCGGGCTAAGGGAGTCCTCCGGGCTGCCCGGTACTCGGAGCGGGCAAGGGGAACGGCCCCTCGTGGAACCGGTCGGCGAGCCGCCGGCTGCCGAGACCCTCCGGCGAGGGGCGAAGGCCCGAACCCCTTCCTAACGGGCGGGGTTTCGCAGAACCGTTCGGATCCCGTGAACGGCTTGTCCCCAAGAGCTCCAGAACCGGGACATCGGGGGCCGGCTCGGGGGAAGGCCGGGGTGTCTTCGGCTGCCGTAGCGCGTACGAAGGGGAGGCTGCGGGTGGGCGCGCTGGCTCCCAGAGGCAGCCGTTCGTTGATGGAAAGCAGGCCCCGCTCTCGGGATCCGGTCGCCCTGCCGGCGCTCGTTGAGAGCGAGGGGTATCGGTCCTTGGGATTCGCGATACCACATCCGATCTCCCGCCGACGCACGCACCTCGCGCGAGGGTGCCCGACTCATTCCATCGATACGTCGGAGCGAAGGTACGCCCGCGTCGCGACGATCAGCATGACGACCGTCTCGATCGCGAGGACCAGCACCTCGAGTCCGACGGTCCCGTTCAGCGTGCCGGTGTAGCCCCCGCGGGTGGCGTTCGCGATGTACGTGAGCGGGTTGATCAGCATCAGGACCCGGATGGGGTACGGGAGCGAGGGGGTCTGCTGGTAGAATACCGTCGAGGCGAAGTTGACGAAGAAGATCACCAGCACCTGGATGCTGTTGTAGGCGTTGTTTGATTTGACGATCGCGGCGATCCACAGGAGGAGCGAGCCGAAGAAGATCGAGCCGAGCGCAATGACGGCGAAGGCGATCAGCGCCCCGAGGGCCGTGAGCGTGCTCACGCCGAGCAGGAGGGAGGCGATGAGGAGCATCAGCCCGGCGCCCCCGAGGCCGAGGAGGAGCGAGGTCAGCATGAGCCCGAACAGGTACTCCGTCCGGGTGAACGGCTGCACGAGGAGCTGGGCGAGCATCCCGTAGCGTCGGTCGGCCCAGAGCATGCTGCCCCCGACGACCCCGGCCATCACGGCGTTGAACGACATGATCCAAGGCGTGAGGAGGTG
>JAKAPG010000153.1 GCA_021823085.1 Thermoplasmata archaeon
GCGAGCCATGCACGCGTAGCGCGTGCGCGCGCGTTTGAGCAGCGGGACCGGCCCCGTCCCGTCGCGTCTCCGAACGGTCTCGCCCGGTCCCGTGGTGGTCTCGCACCGGACCCGCCTCCGATCCGCCGGGAGCCCGTGGGTTCCACAAGGGAGGTTAGGTCTCCGACCGCGGGGGTGGATTTGCACCGCTCAACTGTCCCCTTTTCGGGAGCTCGGGCTCCTGAACGATCGTGAACGGGTCGCTTCGAAGCTGAACCGCAGGAAAAGATGGCTGCCCCCGCGCCGAACTCCGACTAGGAGCCCCCAGAGTGGGTGACCGGGGGCGAAGACCCGCCCGGCGACTAACCCCGGACGATTCCGCAAACGGTCGCGACCGGCGATTTGAGGGGCCAGAGTGAGAAAGAGCTCGTCGAGGCAACCGCCCTCGAAGAAACTGCCGATGAGGTGGGGGCCGCCCTCCACTACGAGGAGGTGATGGTCTCCCAAGGCTCTCACCGCGTTGAGGATCGATTTCGCGCTCAGGGGACCGCGCGATTGGGCTGTGATGACTCGGATCGACGGTTGGGACCCCGCGGCGACAAGGCGCCGAGCCCCAATCCCGGTCGTCACTACCAGGACCGGAATCTGGCCGGACGAGAACACGGGAAGTCGAAGGTCGAGCTGGCCCGACGATGTGACGATGACGTTGAGCGGATACTCGGGCTTCCCGAGCCGCCGCCGGAGTTCCCTGTACTCCTCGGCTGCGGAAGGATAGGCGTGCTGCGCAGTCCAAACATGCCCGGGAACGGCCCGCAAGGTCCCCGCTCCAACGATTACCGCGTCCGCCGCGGCCCTCAGGATCCCCATCAGGAGCCGGTCATTTGGGTTGGACCCGCTTATCTCCCCACCTCCCGAGTGCCCCGGGATCTCCAGGGAGACCACGCCGTCGAGGGTGGACGCGAAATTGCCGACGACCCAAGGGCGCGACTCGGGAACCGTAAGCCGGAGCGTTCCGTACGCCTTCGCGAGACGGGTCGGTAAGGGGAGTGACGGTCCCCGGCTTTCGTCGAAGAAGAGTTCCAGGGGCTCCACTCGAGTCATTCTCGAGCTCCGCAAAGGGTCAGGAACTCCGAGCGCAAGGCGGCGTCCTCGGTGTAGTGACCCCGCCAGAACGTGGTCCGAGTGGAGGGGCCGGATTCTCGGACTCCCCGCATCTGGGTGCATAGATGGTGGGCCTCCAGTACCACGGCTACCCCGTGAGGAGCCAGGAGGGATTCGAGGGTACCCACGACCTGCTCGCCGATTCGCTCCTGGACCGTGAAGCGCCGGGCGAAAAGGCGCACCAGTCGGGTCAACTTGGACAGCCCGATGATCTCCTCGTGGGCGATGTAGCCTACGTAGACCTGGCCGTAGAACGGAAAAACGTGGTGTTCGCAGAGGGCGAAGAACGGTATGGGTCCTTCGACAATTTGGTTGAGCTCGCAATTTTTCCCCCCTCGGCACTCCGTCCCGAACGCGGTCAGCAGCTTCGGGTCGCCGTCGTACCCTTCGGTGGAATCAAGGAGGGCCCGGATGAATCGGCGCGGAGTCGCTTCGGTCCCCGGAGTCTTAATGTCCAATCCGAAGGCCATGAAGATCTCCGCGACGTACCTCTCGAACTTTCGAAGGTCGCCATCGGAGATCTTCGGACGTGGTCGAGCGATGGCCGGCTGCCGTCTCGGATTCGCCCCCTCGGGCGTGGAAGACATAATCATACCGCCCCGAGAACCCCGGACACCGCTTCGATGACGCATTGAAACCTCTGGTGCGCAACGACCTATCCGTGTCGGATCCCTCTCCCGGTCCCTCGGTCGGGCCGCCGCCGGATCCCGGGCCTGAATCGATTGTCCCGGTCCAGAGGGAGCCGCCCAGAGGGATACGAGGCCCCGCATCGGTCAGTAGCCATCGAACTCCTCGGCCCGGACCCTCTCCGGTGGAATCCCGGCCCCACGCAGCATCGCTTGAAGCCCTTTCACCATCCTCGGTGGTCCCGCAACATAGTAAATCATGGAGCCCGCCGCGGCGGCGTGCCGGACCAGCATCGCCCAATCAATCGGGCCGGTCTCGCCATGCCAGGGGCGCTCGGACTGCTCCATCTGGGTCATCGTGGCGATGAGCCGAAAGGCGGGGTGCGTCCTCGCGAACTCACGAAGCTCATCGAGGAAAGCGGCATCCTCGGGTCGCCGGTTGGAGTAGAAGAGGGAGATTTGACGTCGGAGTCCGCGTCGGGCCGCGTCCAGAACGATGCTGCGGAACGGCGTGATCCCGATACCTCCCGTCAGGAGTACCGCGGGTCGCGAGGAGTCTTCGTGCAGGACCAGGTCCCCGAACCCCCCTGCAAGTGTCACCGGAGTCCCCGGAGCCATCGAGGCCAACGTCCGCTTGAAGGCGGTGTCCCGCATCCGGGTGGCCACGGTCAGGCTTTCCTCACCGGGCGGACTAGCGATGGAAAAGGCCCGAGTATCACCTTCGTCATCGGTCTCCTTGGGGGATTGGAGGGTCATTTCCGCAAATTGGCCTGCGGTGAATCGGAAGCCGGTGGGCCTCGCGAACCGAAAGGCAATCGTGCGCTCGGCGACCTCCCGCCGGTCGATTAGTCGGGAGGTGAATCTGAGGGGACCGGATTCGGTGGTCCGCTGGGGGCCAGGGTCCTTCGTTTCTGAGTCGAGCGGCAAGGTTCCCTCGGTAGCGGAGCGAGGCGGGGAGGGCCGGAGAGTATAAAGCTTTATGAGTCTTATTATGCGTTCAATAGTCTCATAAGTCTCCAACGCCGTGGGTCCATTCGGATGGCGGCCAGAGAGACTGCGGTCGGGGAGGGGTCGGAGTTGAGGTTCTCGAGATTCTTCCCCGGAGCCCACGGGACGAAGTTCACGCTGTTGCAACTCCTGCTCGGGGGAGGTGCGACTGTCGACGCCCTCGCCGAAACGGCCCGCATCCATCGGACCGTCGCCCGCCGGCACCTCGCGGACCTCCTGGGAGCGGGATTGGTGAGCGCGAGTCCTCTCCGGGGATCTCGAGGACGGCCGAGAGTCACCTACTCCCTGACGACCGAAGGACGCGAGCTCTTCTTCGCCCGATACGACTTCGTGCTCGACTCCGTTACCCGCGCTTCGGTCCGTCGATCCGGTCTCGGACGAGCCCGTGCCCTCTTCGAAGAGGCGGCTCAGATATGCGCCGGAGATCTCGGATTCCCGGTGTCGATCGACGCAATGGTGGGAGCGCTTCAGGAGGTCGGATTCCAGCCCGAATTACGAAGGGAGAAAGGACAGCGGCTCGTGATCAGCCACAACTGTCCTGTGTTCCGGCAGGCAAGGAAGTCCCCGGAACTTCTGTGCGGAGCCTTCCACGCCCGCCTGCTCACCGCGGCCCAGGACGGCTGGAGGGCAAGTCTCCGTCAGACCATGGCGAGCGGTGCGCCGGAATGCATCCATCTGTTGACCCTCGACCCCGAGCGGGGGTCGCCATCGCGGTCCGGAGCGGGTTCCCCGTCGGGGGATGACGCATGACCTTCGACCCGATGCAACCTTTTGCGAGCTCCGAGCTTCTTTCGGAGGTGATGGAAGCGCTGGGCCGTTTCGAATTCACGCTCTACGGCCGAATCCCACGGCGCCACCGCCGGGGAGAGCCCACGAAGCACGAGCTCGATCTCAACCTCGGTGTCATCCATTTCACCGCGGACGATTTCCATCGCCTGAGCCAGTTCTTCGAAGGATTCAATCGCAAGTAGGGGACGGAGATGACCTATTGTGTGTACCCTTCCAAAGAACGTAACCGCGAGATGATGCTGAACGCCCGTGGCTCGCCGATGGCACCGGCCGAGGTAGACTGACGCCCACAGTGAGGTCGAGGACTGGACTTAGATCGGATTCATTGCCGATAAGTTAAGGGCCGCTCCCGCGGTGGCCGGCTGACGCTTCCAGTGGAACCCTCACCCTTCATTCGGCCTCGATGACTTCTATGGGATGGCGCGGCATCCCTCGAACTCAGTGCAACCCGTTCCCTTCGAGCGGGGCCAGCTCGAGCAGGCGCTCACCCGCCTCCTTCCGTCCGAGACGGTCGAGCAGTTCGCCCGGGAGACAGGGTTCGTCCAGCGCGAGCGCAAGGTCCAGCCGGTCGCCTTCCTCTGGGTCCTGGTCCTTCACTTCGGCACCCGTCTCACCCGTCGACTCGCCGAGATGAAGAAGGGGTACGACCAGCGGTTGGGTCTTGCCACGATCACCTACCCGGGCTGGTATCTCCGGTTCACTCCCGAACTCTCGAAGTTCCTGAAGCGGTGCCTTGACCGCGCGACGCTCGGACAAGCCGCAAACCCAGTGGCCCGGCCTTTTCGAGTCGGGCCACGTCGTTGCGGCCGTTCCCGCGGGCGCAATAGGTTCGGCACGGATGGTATAAGTCACACTTGATG
>JAKAPG010000154.1 GCA_021823085.1 Thermoplasmata archaeon
CTCCGGAAGTGGACGCTCGGTCAGTTGGGGTCAAGCTGAACCGGTCGAATTGTCGGGGCAATCGCTCCGGGCAGACCAAACGCGCGTTCAGGAGAGAATGCTTCTTTTCTTCCTCCACCGCCTCGGTCGCCGACGGGTCCGTGCACGTGCGTCCGGGACGGGAGCGCGACCTCCCCGGCATCGTGGCGATCTACAACCACTACGTGCGCCGTTCGCCCGCAAGCTTCGACGTACTGGCCGCGGGCGTCGAGGACCGGCGCGACTGGTTCGAGGCGCACGCCCAGGGCGGGCGGCACCAGCTCTGGGTCGCCGCCGACGACCGGGGCCGGATCCTTGGCTGGGCGACGACGAGCCCGTCCCGGCCCCGGGCGGCCTACGCCACGACCGTAGAATCGTCCGTCTACTGCCGTACCGACTCCCTCCACCGGGGGCTGGGTACCGCCCTCTATTCCGCCCTCTTCCACGCGATCCGGGACGAGGACATCGAGCGTATCGTGGCCGCAGTGACCCTGCCCAACCCGGCCTCGATCGGCCTGCATCGCAGCTTTGGCTTCCGACCCGTCGGGGTCTTCACCCGGGTAGGGCGTAAGCTGGGTCGGTACTGGGACGTCGCGTGGTTCGAACGGCCCCGCGTCCTTCCGTCAGTTCGCAATACCTCGACCGAAGGCGTTCGCTCTCCCGCCCCGAGCCGGTCCGGGCCCCCGGGCCGGCATCGCGATATCGACGGCGACGCCGCCCCGGACGCGGAACGCGAAACGGAGCGAGAGCTCCTTGACGATCGCCTCCCGGATTCGTTTCTCCGTGAAGAACCGGAGCCGACCCGGGCCCGCGGTCGTGGCCGCCGGGAGGCGCCCGCCCGTCCGAGAACTCTCGGCCGGTGAACGGTCCGAATCGGGACAGGCTAAACCCTTCCTCGGCTGACGGAGCCTGGAGCGGGACAGGAGCGGAACGCGCCAGGGCGCCGACCCCCGGTGCCGAGGGAGGAGAAAGGGGTGACGATCCTAGGACTCACCGGAACCAGTCTGCTGGTCTTCCTGATCGGCGTCACCCTCCTCGTCGGCTTCGGGGCCGACTGGCTTGCCCGCCGTTTCCGGGTACCGGACGTGCTGTGGCTGATCGGCCTCGGCATTGCGGCGGGTCCCGTCTTCCACCTCGTGCTCCCCGCCTCGTTCCTCCCCATCGCGCCGCTGCTGGGCGCCGCGACGCTGGCCCTGATCCTTTTCGATGCCGGCATCGACCTCAAGGTTCGGCTGGTCCGACCGTTCGCCGGTTCGGCGCTCTTGTTCGCGCTCGCGACCTACATCGGGAGCTCCTTCGTGCTCTTCGTGGTCGGGGACCTCGTCCTGTTCCCGCACGAGACGACCCTCGCGCTCCTGTTCGGAACCGCGCTCGGCTGCACTTCGGGCGCGGTGATCATTCCCCTCGCGAACCGGTTCGGACTCGCGACGGGACTGCGCAGCTTCCTCCACCTCGACAGCGCCGTCGAGGACGCGCTGGCGGTCGTGAGCGTGACGACCGTCCTCGCGCTGCTCTCTCCTTCCTCTCCGTCGCTGGCGTTGAACCTCACTTCGTCGCTGATCCTGCCCCTCCCGGTCGGCATCGTCTTCGGGTTCGCCGCCGGACTCCTCTGGCTTCTCTTCCTCTACGGCTGGCAGGACCGGCCGTTCACCGCGCTGGCGACCCTCGGCTTCCTGTTCGTCGTGTACGCGGGTGCGGAAGTCGCCGGAGGCTCCGGCATCCTTGCGGCGCTGGTCTTCGGAGTGGTGCTGGGGAACGAGCGATTCGTCCGCCGCTTCCTCCGGAGGACCCGTCCGTTCGAGATCTCGCGCGACCTGCGAAAGGTCGAGGTCGAGATCGCGTTCGTGCTGCGGTCGTTCTTCCTGTTCCTGATTGGGGTGATCGCGTCGCTCGCCAATCCGGGCCTCGTGCCCGGGGTCGCGATCGTGGTGCTGATCGTCGTCCTGCTCGGGCTGCGGAGAGCGGTCTTCCCGGCCGTCACCCGTCCGTCGAAGGTTCCGCGAGCGTGGGCGAACGCCGTCGCCGCGTTCTCCGGTCGCGGGCTCACCTCGGCCGTCCTGCTCTTCGTGGCGCTCGAGACCGTTCCCGAGGTCACGCGGGTCCTCTTCCCCGCAGTGCTCCTGATCGTCGGGACGAACCTCGCGATGACCATCTGGCTCTTCGTAGAGCCCCCGCAGCGCGAGCCGCGGCGCTTCGAGGCGGAACATCGCTGGGCGGAGGCCGCGACCGAATTCATCGCGCTCACAGAGGAGGAGGGTCCCCTCGCGAACGAATCGGCGTTCGAGGAGGGGCCCTCGTCCGTTCCGGCGCCCTCGGCTCCGCCGGGCGGACGGTTACCCCCGCCGCTCCCGAAGGGGCCGATCGACCGGGACCGCTAGGGCTTCGATCGAAGCGGAGCGCGGGATGCCGTGGCGTGGCCCCGGGCGCTCAACCCGATACTGGCGAAGGGCGCAACCGACCGATCACGAGCGCAACGCCGGTCGTCCGTCCCCGTCCGGGTCGCCGGCGGGATCCGTCGCCGGCGTCGGTCGATCGGAAGCGGGAGGGCCCCGGACCTCGCGGTACGCCGTCCAGAGGTTGTAGCCCCCAATGAACCCGACCACGGTCACGATGAGCACGAACGCGACGCCGAGGGAATCGAGGTTCGGGATCGGGCTGCCCGTGGAGATCGCCATCGAGTCGAGCGCCGGTGCGGCCACGATGAGCGCGCCGATCGCCGCGAACGCGAGCCCTCCGACGTAGAGCGTGCGGGCCGCGGTGGATCGTCCCACGCGTTGAACCTGCCGGTGGGTGAGCTTCTTCAGTCGCGCGAGTCGGGCGAACACCGCCCCCATGATCATCTGCATGAGCATGGTGCCGATACCGAACATCGCCCCGACCAGCGCGGCCCAGCCGGCGTTGGGCATGTGGGGGGCCAGCAGGAAGACGATGATCGTGGCGTACGCTCCGAAGCCCCAGCCCGCGACGAACCCGTGGATCGCCGCCATCCGGAGCGGGACGGGACGAAGCTCCTCGTCGAGACCGTCCGGGCGCTCCGCGGCCGTCCGGTGGTGCGTGTGATCCGGGAAGAACCGGCCGAACGCACGTTCCATGAGGTGGTCGAAGGGCAGATGGATGTCGGATCCACGAAGGAGGTACCAGCCGGCCGCGAACATCACGATCCCCACCACGATGTAGATCGGGCCGTCGAGGTTGTACACGGTGTAGAACTCGGCTAGGCCAAGGTAGCCGAGGGTGGTCAGGATCGATCGCTGCAGCGTGAACCCGCTCGAGAAGACGAGCCCGGCCTTCATGCCGCCCCGGCTGCTGTAGCTCCCGATCGAGTAGCTGAACGTGATCGGCCAGGTATGCTCGTCCGGCGTCGCCCCGTGCAGCAGCCCGAGGACGACCGCGATCCCGAGCACGATCGGGATCGAGAGGCCGACCGGTGGGTTGAACAGGAACGAGAGGTCGACCATCTCTCGGCCCCCTCACCGCGTGCGGCGCTCCGGGCACGGGGGGATCGGCTCGCCGTGCGGGCACACCGCAGGGTGCCCTCCGATGCGGCAGAGCCGCTCCACCGTCCGGTGGTCGAGGGCCAGATCGACCTCGCGTGCGGCCGCGCAGAGCTCGGTGGTCGGGAAGCCCAGCCGGGCGAACATGTGCTCCGCCACCCGGTGATGCCGCTGATACTCGGCCTCGCACTTCCGACCCCGCGCGGTGAGACGGGACTTCCCCCGGTAGCGGTCGACCAGACCGAGGCGTTCGAGCGCCGTGACGTGCTCGAGCGCGGACGGAGGACGCACGCGGAGGTCCTCCGCAATCTCGTTGAGCGACACGCCCTGGGCCTCAGTCTCTCCGAGGCGGATCGACCGGAGGGCGTCGAGCTGTCGGCGGGTCAACCGCTGGAGATCCTCCACAGATCCCCTAGGGAGGACCTCCGATATAAGGAATACACTAAAAATTAGGTATGTGGAAACCCTGGCGGCAGTCTCCTCCTGCGGAGGCGTGCCGGCGGTCCCGAGCCGGGATCCTGCGGGAGGGGGACGCCCCGCAGGGGGGACGACGTCGGTCGCGGCCTATTCGCGCAGGAGCGGCAGGACCGGCCACGCGCCCCCGATCGAACGAGGGCGGGCTTTTTCCCCTCGAAGGCCTGCCGGGGCCCGTGACCGCGCCTCGGCCTCACGGGGGTCGCCCGGACGTCCCGACCCTCTTCCGGGTGGTCGTCCCGGTGACCGACATCGAGAAGGCCGAGCGGTTCTACTCGTGTCTTCTCGGGCTCGCGGGCACGAGGGGCTCGAGCGGTCGCCACTACTTCGACTGCGGAGGCACGATCCTCGCCTGCTTCGACCCGCGGGCCGACACCGACCCCTTCGACCTCGGCCCGAATCCCGATCATCTCTACCTCGCGGTGGACGATCT
>JAKAPG010000155.1:0-3408 GCA_021823085.1 Thermoplasmata archaeon
ACGCCCATCTCAGGGTCGCGTGTTCCTTGCACCGGGGGGCGAGGGGGAGACGCCCGGAAGCTGGCGCACTCGGGACGTCTGGGGAATCAGCCTCTCGGCATTTTTCGCTGACCTGGGGTACCAAGCGATCCTCGCCGTCTTCCCGCTCTATCTCGTCCTATCGCTCGGGGCACCCATCTGGGTCTTCGGTCTCTCCCAGGCCCTTGCGTACGGGCCGGGCGCGCTGTTCGGCTACTGGGGGGGACGGCTGGGCGACCGGTACGGCCGATGGATCGTCTCCATCGTCGGCAATGCGTTCCTCCCGCTCATGGCGCTGGTCGGACTTTCCGCCGTGCCTTCCGTCGCGATCGCACTCCTCGTCGTCGGGTGGTGGGCACGGAACCTTCGATCACCGCCACGGCGAGCCCTGATGGTCGACGCGGTGGCCCCCGAGCACCAGGGGGAGGCGTTTGGGCTCCTTCACGCCCTCGACGTGGGAGGCGGGATGCTGGCCGCGATCATCGCCTTCTTCCTCCTTCTGGGAGGGATCCCCTACGAGACCATTCTCCTCCTCACGATCCTTCCCCTTGCGATCTCGACCGGGGTCCTGGGCTTCGTCCGCGTAGGGCGGAAACCTCCGGCCCCCTCCGTCGACCCGGCACCGTCCGCTCCGACCGAGAGGGCCGGCGATTCGAGCGCCGGGCCGGAGCGCAGGATCTTCTGGGGGATCATGGGCGCCACGGTGCTCTACGGCTTCGCGTCGTTCAGCATCGGTTTTCCCGTGCTCACCACGGCCCAAACGACGCGGAACGCGGCGCTCGGAATCCTGGTCTTTGTCGTCGCGCTCGGCCTCTCTTCCGCGGTGGGACTCATCGCGGGCCGACTCCGACGCGGGCGGGTCCTCGCGCTCGCGCTCGGCGGTTATCTCGTGGCGGCCCTGGGCTCGGCGCTCTTCGCCGTTGCGGTGGGGCTCGGCACCGGCCTCGCCCTCGATCTGGGCGCCGCCGCGATCCTCGGAGGTGCCCTCGGAGCGGTGGAAACGTTCGAACCGACACTCATCGCGGCGATCTCCCCTCGGTCGCGGGTCTCCCGTAGCATGGGCTCGCTCACGGCGTTCCGGAGCGCCGGACTCTTCGCGTCGAATCTGATCCTCGGGCTGCTCTTCCTCGCCAACGGCTGGGTTCCTTACGTGTACGCCGCCCTCGCCGCGCTCGCGGCGGCCGCGCTCCTCGTCGGGGTCGCCTGGAAGGCCGACACGCTCGGCAAGGGAGAGGCGACGACTTGACCTCCGCACCGAAAGAGTCTCGGTCGGGAGTGTATCTTGGACGGGGGCGGCCACCGCGGCGTTACGGCCCCCGCTCGGAATGACCCCGCTCCGGTCGTGGGATCCCCCCGCGCAGGCTGCGCCTTCTCCTCCTTCTGCAAGGAGTTATTCGAGAGGGCATCGTGCTCGGTCCTCGTGGCCATGGCAAGCCCGAACGATTCCCCTCGTGTCCAATGACAGGACACGGGGCGCGGCCGTTGCGACCGGTGCCGGGCGCGCCGGCGCTCGTGCTGGAGCCTCCCGATGGGGGCGGGCCTCGTTATCTCGTGATCGCCGATCTGCACCTGGGGCTCGGGGCGACCGCGGAGCGCCCGCTCGGACCTCCCGAGGCCCGTGCTCCATCTCTGGCCTCCGACCTCGCCGATCTCGCGCGTCGGGCGGACGCGGCGGGGATCGTGATCGCCGGGGACGTGAAACACCCCATCGTCGGAGTTCCACCTGCCCTGAGGACGGTCCTCTTCGACTTCGGCTCGGACCTGCTTTCCCGCGGGCTCTCGCTCGAGGTCGTCGTGGGCAACCACGACGTGGAGCTCGCGCGCTACCTGCCGCGCGAGGTGACGGTCCACCCCGCGACGGGGATCGTGCGCTACGGCGTCGGGATCTTCCACGGGCATCGCTGGCCCTCCCCCCGAGTGCTCCGGTGCGAAGCGCTCGTCGTGGGCCACCTTCACCCCGGGGTCCGCTTCGCACCGACTTCCTCGGATCCGACCGGGAAACGACGGTGTTGGTTGAGGGTCGAGTTCCCCTCCCCGAGCGTCCCTCGGCGCGGTCGCCGGCGGATCCGCGCGAAGGAGATGGTCGTCGTGCCGGCGTTCAACCCGGTCGCCGGGGCGGAGTCGCTGAACCGAGATCGTCCGGGCCGGGGGAAGACATTCCTGTACCAGCGGTTCTTAGTTCACGGGATCTGCCGCGCGTACCTTCTCGATGGGACCGACGTCGGCGCGATCACGATCCCTTCGACGGCGCCGCCACAACCCGCGAAAGTTCCGTAGGGTCCGTGATCGGGGCCCGACACGACGTACCCACGCAGACGAGCGCTCGGGCCGTGGCGGGGCTCGAACCGACCGGAAGCCCGGAAGACCGGAACGGCTCGGGGGGCGGGCCCCGGAACACCCAGCGCATCGGACGATAGGCTTCTCGCGCCGCTCGTTCGAGGATGTCCGCCGAGGGTCCGCTCCCTTCGATGACCACCTTCATCGGGGGCGTGAGCGCCAGTCCCGCTACCAGGGCGGTGCCCGCGGCGAACAGGCCCGCGTCGCCGATCCGTCGCGCGATCGGCTCGATGAGCCCTGCGGCGAAGCGGCGGAGGTGCTCATCCTCCGTGAGAGCTCCGAGTCGGAGCGCGGCGAGGAGTGCGGTCGCGTTCGCCGACCGATGGGGACTGTCTTCCAGAGGATACGACGGCGGTGACGCGGAGACGAGCTCGCTGCCGTCGTAGAGCGAGGGAGAGAGATCCCGGAGCAGCCCGTCCTCGCCACGGAATTCTCGATCGATCAGCGTCAGGATCTCCCGAGCCCGCAGCGCGTACGCCGGTTCGGCGGTCGCGCCCGCGAGCTCGACCAGGCCGAGGGCGAACTCGGCCTGATCCTCGAGCATACCGTAGCCGACCCCTTGCAATCCTTCGAGCCGGTGAGCCACGCCGCGATCGGGCCGATAGGCATGAGTCAGGAATCGGTCGGCCGCGCGGCGGGCCGCGTGGACGAGCGCGGCATCCCCGAGGAAGGAGCCGGCGTGCGCGTAGGCGGCGATGAGGGCTCCGTTGAGGTCCGCGTACTGCGCGCGATCGATCGTCGGGCTCGGTCGTAGCTCACGGGCCGCGCGCACTTTCTCGACCGCACGGTCGAGCACGGCGCGCGCGTCGGCCCCGGCACGTTGGGTGCCCTCGGCGGCCTCTTCAAGAGCGAACAGCTCGAAGAGGACGTTCCGCTCGGGATCCTCCGGCATTCGACCGTCGCTTCCCACTCCGAAGAATCGCGTGAAGATGCGGAACTCGTCCGGCTCGAGGATCGCGTGGAGCTGGGCTCGAGTCCAGGTGTAGTAGCTCCCGTCGTCGCCCGGGGCGTTGTCCGCGTCTTGGCTCGCACCCCAGCCTCCGTCCGGATCTC
>JAKAPG010000155.1:3418-4358 GCA_021823085.1 Thermoplasmata archaeon
ACGGCATCCAACCAGCGGATGGTTCCGCGGATCGTCGGGGCGTAGCGCGGGCTCCCGAACCGCTCGGCGCCCTGGACGTACGCCTCGAGGAGCGCTGCGTTGTCGGCGGCCATCTTCTCGAAGTGAGGGATGTGCCAGCCTTCGTCGACGGAGTACCGGTGGAATCCACCCCCGATGTGATCGTAGATCCCGCCGGCCGCCATGCGATCAAGCGCCTGGCCCGCTCGCACGCCGGATGCCTCGACTCCGTTCGCGAACTCGTCCCAGAGCAGGAACTCGATCCCCGTCGGATGCGGAAACTTCGGGGCCCCTCCGAATCCTCCGTTCACCGGATCGGCGGAGTCGTGGACCCGCCGACGTACCGCGCGTATGAGCTCCTCGGCCGAAAGGTTTCCCTCGGCTCGACGGGACGAGTACCGGCTCAGTGCATCCTGGATCGCCTGCGCGTGTCGCCGGAGTTCGAGAGGTTCCTCCTCCCAGAGCCGGCGGACCTCCTTGAGAAGACGCCGAAGGCCCGGGCGGCCGTTGGCGTCGGTAGCGGGGAAGTACGTGCCACCGAGGAAGACCTCGCCTTCGGCCGTCAGGAACGCCGTGAGGGGCCACCCTCCCTCTCCGGTGAGGGCACCGACCTGGCGCTGGTAGCGTCGATCGACCTCGGGGTGCTCGTCGCGGTCCACCTTGACCGCGACGAATCCGCCCTGCAGCAGACGAGAGACCTCGGGGTCGGAGTACGTTCCCTCGTCCATCACATGGCACCAGTGGCACCACGAGGCACCGATGTCGAGCAGGATCGGTCGCCCGGTGCGCCGCGCGATCTCGAACGGCTCCGCGCCCCACGGATGCCAGTCGATGGCCTGGTCCGCGGCGGACCGAAGGTAGCTCGACCGCGCGTTCGCAAGTCGTCGGCCGCTCGGTCCCGAGTTGCGGGCCGGCACACCCG
>JAKAPG010000156.1 GCA_021823085.1 Thermoplasmata archaeon
CCGACGAACCCGAGGACGTTGACGAGCGCGTGGGTGGCGACCAGGGTGTAATTCGACTCGGAGACCATCCAGAGACCGATTGCCCCGCCGACCAGGAACAACGTGACTCCCGCCACGTGCAGACCGGCTTCGGCTCGGGGAGTCCGAGCCCGGCTCACGAGGACGATCAACACGGAAACGAACAGGACCGCGAACGCCGCCTCGGGTGCCGCGAAGAATACGAGGTCGGGCGCCGAAGACAACGGGAGCGCGAGCATCCCGACCGGAACGAGCCACGCGCCCGCGACGGCGAGGCCGACGAGAAGGTAGACCAGCGGGCGAGAAACGTCGGCGTCCAGCGAACGCGGGACGAGGCGGAGACTGACCGCAGTAATGAGGAGGGTGGCGTGCCCGAGGACGAACAGATGTACCGCCGCGAGCCACCAACCGAATCCGGGCCCCCTGGCAAGTCCGGAAAGGACGAACAGCCCCCCCGAGCCCACTGCCGAGATCCACGACGCGAGAAAAAGGGGGACCGTCACAGCATCGCCGGGTCGGGTCGCGGGGCCGGGGGTCTTCAACCGGGGTTGGACGAGTTCGCGAGTGAAGAGCCCTACAACAGCTCCCTCGCCACACAGGAAGAGCAGCGCCCCGAGGGAGAAGACCCATCTAGAGAGGGCCGGTGAGGTCGCTTCTGAGAGGCCGGTCGCTCCGAGGACGAGGCCTCCCTCGGCGAGGAGGAAGGCCACCTGCCCGACCCATAGGGGTGGCCGTGGGCGCCGGGAGATTGTCGGAAAGAGGTGGAGGGCGAACCCGGCGGTGGTGAACCCGACGAAGCCGATGAGAAGAAGCCAGAGGACGAAGTCCCAGCGTAGGGTGAGTGCCCCCACGCCAGAGCCCAGCAGCAACACGGCGCCCGCCGCGGCGAGGTGGACGAGCGCTGCGGTGAGAAACTGACGGGAAGCGGCGGAGAACGGCACACCACGGCGACAGCTGAAGGACCTATATTCTCCGCGATGCCGGCTCCTCGCCATGGCCTGCCGCAGATGGCTTGTGGACATTGGCGATTCGATAAGGACTCGATTCTAGCCTCGGACCTCCGCGGCCCTGCTCTTGGAAGTCACGTTCCGCAATCACCTTTCGAAGCTCCGGAGCAACCACGGGGCGGCCTGCCGAACTTACAGACTACTTGGTCGACACGCACGGCTCAGAACGGATTCTCCGTGTAGTCAATGGGCACGTCCACAACGGAAGTAGTCTTCGAGTGGATCGCCTCTCGCAGGACTCCAGCAAACTCTCGCGGATTGGACGCTCGGAACCCTCGTGCGCCGAATGACTCGGCGAGTCGGACCAGGTCCGGATTCCCGAACTCCGTGCCGAAGGTTCGGCCGGCCTTCGCGAGTTGCTTGATGCGGATGCTTCCCAAGCCATCATCCCGGAACACGATGTTCGTCGTAGCGCAGCCTTCGCGGCGAGCCGTTTCGAGCTCTTGGACATTCATCAGGAAACCTCCGTCGCCGCTGAGGGTTACTACATGACGGTCGGGGTACAGGATCGCGGCTGCGAGGCCCCCCGGCAACGCGATCCCCATCGAGGCGAGCCCGTTGGAGATGATCACGGTGTTCGGTCGATACGCGGGGAAGAAGCGGCCGACCCAGAGCTTGTGCGCCCCTACGTCGCTGATGACGATGTCTTCTGGAGCGAGCGCAGCCCGTAGTTCGTGCAAGATACGGCGTGGGTCCGATCGTCCGTCGGGAAGGTCGCGACCTCCTTCGAGCCCGCGGAGAATCGGTTCGCGGAGGATCGAGACCCGGCGGTCGTCCTTGGGTGTCGGGATTCGTTCCCGGAGCAGCTGCAGGGACTCGCGGATGTCCGCGACGATCTCGACCAAAGGAACGTAATGCGACGAGACTTCGGCGGGAGTGAAGTCGACGTGAACGATTCGTTGGTCAGCGCGAGGATTCCAGTGCTTGGGGTCGTACTCGACCAGGTCGTAGCCGACACAGATCACGAGGTCCGCCTGGTCGAAGCCGAGAGTCCGGTAGTCGGACCCCGGGCGCGCGAGCGCGAAAAGGTTCATCGGGGAATCCCACGGGATGCCTCCTTTGCACATCAGTGTGAAAGCAACGGGGATCCGGAGCTCCTCCGCAAACCCGGTCAACTCCGCGGAGGCATCGCCACGAATCACTCCGTTCCCGGCGAGGATTATCGGTGCGCTGGACTGGCGTATGAGCTCGGCGGCTCGGTCAAGACTGGGTCGATCGGGCGACGGGCGCCGGGCGCGTTCCCACGGAATCGGTCGGTCCGTGGTTTCCGCCTCGGCGATGTCGGCGGGGAGCTCGAGATGTGTCGGTCCCGGTTTCTCTGTTTGGGCGATCTTGAACCCCTTGCGGACGGCCTCTGCGGTCACCCGCGGGTTCTCGATCCGAGCGTTCCACTTGGTGATCGGGTCGAACAGCTTGAGCACGTCGATGTACTGATGTGACTCCTTGTGAATGAGTGAGAGATCCTCTTGGGCCGTAATCGCGACCAACGGTGCCCGGTCGAGATACGCGTCTGCCACACCAGTGACAAGGTTGGTGGCGCCCGGCCCCAACGTCGCGACGCAGACCCCGGCGCGCATCGCCAGCCGGCCGTACACGTTTGCCATGAACGCCGCCCCCTGCTCGTGTCGGGTGAGGACGAACCGGATCGAGCTCGAGCCGAGCGCCTCCATCAGCTCGATGTTCTCCTCGCCGGGAATCCCGAATACCGTCGTCACGTGCTCATTCTCGAGGGCCTTAACGACGAGCTCCGCGACCTTCATCAGACTTCGGCCACCTCTGGTTTAGAACCCTGAGGATTCCATGTTGACCGCGGGAGTTGCAGCCGCAGCATTAGCAAGTCGGGCGTGGGGGTTCGGGGAATGAAGCATGGGTTTCTGACTGTATCGGCGGGGTGGGCGGATTCGCTTCATCGCCCCGGCGGTAGGAGAATCGGGCTGTCGTGGATGAAGGGGGTGGTTCGTCAACCCACCCTCTACGGAATCGAGTGCCTGGCCCAGTTCCCCGCTAACCGATTTCGAACTCGTTGCCGTCTGGATCACGGAGGATCGCGTATTTGCCCCACTCTGCAATCGTGAGCTCCTCCGAGAAGTCAACTCCCCGGGCCTTCAGCTCGCGGTAGGTCCTCTCGACCTCCTCGGGGTCGCTTGCGGGTAAGACTTGCCTGGATTGGCTATCCCGTTGGACGCGGACAGGTCCGCAGTGGAGCCAGATGCCCGTTCGTCCCCCCGGCCGGTCGCTCTCCCACGCATCGTTGGGGCCGCAGAGATGGATCAACGGCTCCGTGCTCCCCTTCGGCTTGACATAAACCGTGTGTCCGACTTCGCCGACGACCTCGAACCCGAGAACGTCACGATACCACTTCGCTGATTTCCTGGCGTCTTTGACGAGGACAGCGACGGACCCGACTCCCGTCAACATGCCGACCCCAGCCTACGCCACTACATGAGGGGTGAGGGAAAGGGACGCGATCTCGCCGGGTCCGAAACGGTCCGGACGAACCGTTTCGGGCCGTCTCGGGCCCCGCGTGGGCAAGGTGCCAGTCTTAGACCCTGGTGCATCTGCCTCGGCGATGCACCGTCGTCTGATGGATCGTGTGGCGGCCAAGGTTCTCGGCGAGTCGCTTAGCGCGCGAGCGGGGCAGAGCGTGACCATCGAGACGTGGAACACAGGGCTCGCATTCGCGCAGAGAGCCACGGTCCAAGCGCGACGGATCGGGGCCGTTCCTTTGCTCCTGTTCGAGGACGAGGACGCCTTCGTTGAGGGACTCCGGCGGACCCCGAGAGAGCATCTCGGGGAAATGGGCAAACACGAATTCGCCCTCCTCTCCAAGACGAACGCCTACATTTTCATCCCCGGGCCCGCTCTGGGGGGTTCGCCGAGGTTGTCCCGGGAACAGGTGACGAAGTCCACTGCCTACAACGGGTCTTGGTACGCGGCCGCCAGGAAGTCGAGGGTACGTGCTGCCCGGATGACCTTCGGCTACGTAGGTACGGAACTTGCCAAGGTTCTCCGGAAAACCCTTCCCGAGGTGGTGATGCATCAGTTGAGTGCCTCGCTGACTGACTTTCGAGAGGTGCGTCGTCGGGGCCACGAACTGTCGCGACTTCTCAAGCCCGGAAGGACTGCGACGCTGAGGGCCGAAGGAGACTCCTTGCGCTTCGAGCTCGGCCGGGACCCGGCACTCGATGACGGAGTCGTGGCGGGCAAGGACCTCGTCGACGGTGGCAACATGACGAATGTCCCTCCTGGCTACTTCGCTCGCGAAGTCGTCGGCGGCACCCTTTCAGGGGCTGTACGGCTGTACGCCCCCGTCCCTCG
>JAKAPG010000010.1 GCA_021823085.1 Thermoplasmata archaeon
ATCTCAGGTAGGCGATGACGAACCAGATCGCGACGATCGGCACGAGCAGGTAGCCGATGCGGGTGAGGTTCCACTTCTTCTCGGCGTTCGGGTCCTTTCTCCGAGCCGGGGCCTCCACCTGTCCGCGGCGCTCTTCGCGCGACTTGCGCCGATAGTAGAGACGGCGGAGCGCCGGGCCGGCCTGGCTGACGCCTTGGTCCGGCTTGAAGCCGACCTTCGGATCGGCGGCGATGTCGTCCCAGCTCAGCCCCTTCTCGTGGAGCTGCTCGACCCGGTCCCAGTCGACCACGGTGGGTCGAGACGGGGCACCGTACTTCCGTCTTTTCCCCCGTCGTAACAGGTCACTCGGTTGAAGTTCTTTGACGAGGGACTTGTCCCATCGGCTGCGCCGCGTACCCAAATTGTAAATCCGGGAATCCACTCCCTCCCTGCCCGAGGAGACGATGGAACCTCGGGAGTGGATCGTTCGACTGGCCCCGACCGAATACGAGGAGACGGTCACCGTCTCGAGGCGGAAGTTCGAGGAGGTACTCCGACGGGGGGAAGAGCTGGAGCGGAAGGCGCAGGAGTTCGAGGAGTACAAGAAGCGTCATCCCGAGACGGTCGGGGTCAAGCACGGCAAGGCCTACGCTCTCCGAACTCCCGCGGAGCCGCGTGCCTCGGGCGGAAGACCCGGCGCCCGACCCGGCCACGCACCTCACCTTCGTCCGCGGCCCGACCATGTCGATCGGAGGATCCGCCTCTCCCTCGATCGATGTCCCGACTGCCACGGTCCGCACCTGAGCGAGGTCCAGGAGACCCGGGCTCGTCTGATCGAGGATCTCCCGGAGCCCCGCGTGGAGGTCGCCGAATATACCGTGGAGCGACGCTACTGTCGGGACTGTCGGAAGCTGGTCGAGCCGTCAGTCCCGGGAGTCCTCCCGGGCGCCCAACTGGGGCTGCGGGCGATGCATGCGATCGTCCAGATGCGCGTACAGCATCGGATGCCGGTCGAGCAGATCCCGCCCCTGCTCGAGAGCCTGTATGGGCTGAAGCTGAGCGAGGGAGAGGTCCACTCGGTCCTCGCCCAGATGGCGGAGGCATATACCCCGGTCTTCGAGGGGTTCGTCCAGGCGATGCGAGACGCTCCGACGAAGTATCTCGATGAGACGAGTTGGTCGGTGAGCGGGGACGGGAGCTACCTGTGGGTGGCGGCGACCCCCCGGGAGGCGATCTATCGGATCGCACCGAGCCGCGGCCACGAGGAGGCGATGGCGCTGCTCGGCCCGACACCGAAGGGGACGATGGTGCACGATCGGTTCTCGGCGTATGAGGCGGTGGCGCGGAAGACGAACCTCGGGCAGCAGCTGTGTTGGTTCCACTTGCTGGGGGACTCGAAGGAGCTGGAGGAGTTCCTGGGGGACGAAGGGCGGGAGATCCATGGCGTGATGAAAACGGTCTGGGAGGCGGCGTATCGGGTGGCGGGGCACGGGACCGGGAAGGATGTCGAGCAGTTGTGGGAGGCGCTGGAAGGGGGGCTGAGGAACCGACGGGGAAGCTCGAGTCGGGGGGAACGGTTCGTGAACGAGGTGCTCTCGCAGCGGGCGTGGCTGTTCGAGTTCGTGGTCAACCCCGAGGTGGAAGGAACGAACAATCGGGCGGAGCGGGCGCTGCGTCCGATGGTGGTGGCGCGGAAGATCTTCGGGGGGAGTCGGAGTCGTCGGGGGGCGAAGGTCTTCGAGGTGCTGGCGAGCGTGGTGCAGTCGTTACGGCTGAGGGGCCAAGGGCTGATGCGGCACGGCCCGGGTCATCTCCAACTCGCCCCCTACGGATAGTAGGCCCGTCGACCGGGAGCACTCCCCCTCCTTGGTCAGCTTCGGCCCAGTGACCTGTTACCCCCCGTCGGTCGGGCTCGCCGACTGGCCTCCGTCCTGCTTTTAGTTCGGTCGCCGTGAGGGGGGTCTCGATGCAGCTCACGTTCCTTGGGACCGCCGGCTCGTGGCCCACGAAGGAGCGCTCCCCCAGTGCCGTGGCACTGCAGATGGACGGCGGAGAGAGCCTTCTCTTCGACTGTGGCGAGGGGGCGCAGCGGCAATTCTTCCAGTCCACCGTGTCGTTCATGCGCGTCCGACGGATCTTCATCACCCACTTCCACGGCGACCACTTCCTCGGGCTCCCCGGCCTCATCCAGACGATGTGCCTCAACAGCCGGACCGAGCCGCTCGATGTCTACGGCCCTCACGATGCGGAGGAGATGGTCGGGCGCGCGCTCCGGATGGGCTACTTCACCCTGCGGTTCCCGGTCACGATCCACCCGCTCGCGGCGGGGGAAGAGGTGGGGCTCGACGGCTACACGGTTCGCACGGCCCAGACGAAGCACCCCGTCCCTTCCCTCGCCTATCGCGTTCAGGAGGCGGAGAAGCGGGGACGCTTCAACGCCGACAGGGCCCGGGCCATGGGGATACGAGGCGAGGACTTCGCGAAGCTCGAGGCCGGGGAGTCCGTCCAAATCGGGGATCGGACCATCGCGCCCTCCGACCTGCAAGGACCGGCTCGCCCGGGACGGTCGATCGTCTACACCGGTGACACGGCACCCGCCGATGCGGTCCGCATCCTGTCGGATCACGCGACCGTGCTGATCCACGAGGCGACCACCCTCGCCGAACTCGAGGGCCAGACGAACGAGTGGGGACACTCCTCGGCACATCAAGCCGCTACGATCGCGCGGGACGCGAACGTCGGGACCCTCATCCTGACCCACTTCTCGTCGCGCTACCCCGAGGTCGAGCCATTCGAAGAGGAGGCACGCGCGATCTTTCCCAACACGATCGCGGCTCGCGACCTGATGACGTACCTCATCCGTCAACCATGATCCGGGCGGATCTCCTCGTCACGAACATCGGAGAGCTCGCCACCCTCACGCGCGGGCCCGTGCCGAGAACCGCCGGGGCGCTGCGCGACCTCAGCATCGTACGCGATGCCGCGCTGGCGGTCCGTGATGGTGTGTTCGTCTACGTCGGCCGATCGCGTAACGCCGCTCGAACGATCCGGCTGTCGAAAGGGGGACGCACGGTCGATGCGAACGACGGCACGGTGCTGCCCGGGCTTGTCGATTCCCACTCGCACGCCATCTTCGCAGGAGAGCGCGCCTTCGAACTCCCCTGGAAAGCCGAAGGCGCGAGCTACCCCGAGATCGCCCGTCGTGGCGGCGGGATCCTCGCGACGGTCCGCGCGACCCGCTCGGCGTCGGACGCGGACCTGAGCGCCGTGACCGCCGCTCGCTTCCGTCGAATGTCGATGGGAGGTTCGACGACGATCGAGGTGAAGTCCGGCTACGCGCTCGACCACGCGGGCGAGATCCGTCTGCTCGAAATCGTGGGGCGTCTCGCGCGCGTCTCCGGCGCTCGCCTCGTGCCGACGTACTTGGGCGCTCATGCGGTGCCTCCGAGATTCGCGCGACGGTCCGACCGCTACGTTGACGAGATCGTGAAGCGAACCCTACCCGAGATCGCGCGACGACGGCTCGCGCACTTCTGCGATGTCTTCTGCGAGCCCGGCTATTTCTCGCTTCGTCAGGCCGAGCGGATCCTGCGCGCCGCCATCGCGCTCGGCCTCGGTGCGAAGATTCACGCCGATGAGTTTGTCGCTTCGGGGGGACCTCGACTGGCGGCTCGGCTGGGAGCGCGAAGCGCGGACCACCTGCTCGCCGCTCCCCGAGGGGATCTGCGGGCTCTCGCCCGCGCCGGGGTGATCGGTGTCTTGTTGCCCGCGACCCCGTTCACGACCCCCGGGAGTCGGGCGAGCCCCGGCCGCGAACTCGTCCGGGCCGGGGTCCCGGTCGCTCTCGGCAGCGATTGCTCGCCGAACTCGTGGATCGAGTCGATGTCGCTCGTCCTCTCCCACGCCGTCTACAGCGCCCGACTCACGCCCGCGGAGGCGATCAGCGCCGCGACCGTCAACGCCGCGGCCGCGCTCGATCTGGCCGACCAAGCTGGGACGATCACGGTCGGCCGCCCGGCCGATTTCGTCCTCTATGACCTCGCCTCCACTGACGAGATCCCCTACCGGATTGGGTCCGTTCCGGGTCGAGTTTACCGTCAGGGAATCCGAATTTCTTCGCCGAGAATGGACCCTCACATCTAAATATCGGGGACTTTCTCTCGCCGGCGAGGTCCCCGATATGGCGGAGCGAATTGGCAAGGAGCAGATCAAGCGAGAGAACGGATACCTGTACTACCTCGGGAAAGATGGGTACCTGTGGAAAACGCCGACCAAGCTGAACAAGTCCGGGCGCAAGGGTAAGGTCGGCACGGAGAAGATCACGCGCCAGAGCGGGTATATGTATTTCCTTGACAAGAAGGGGTACATCGCTCGCGCCCGCATGAAGAACGCCTGAACGGGGTAACCACCATTTCCGGGGCCGCTCCTCTCGGGGCGGCCCCGACGACTCTTCCTCGGTTTCTGAGCCCGGTCTGGGCGCTCCTTTGATTCCGGTCCGACCGCGGGTTCATCTGGTTGCTCGAACTGGTCTCGAGCGATGGTCTGCCGGAACGACACGGACGATCCGCGGAAATGCGAGCGTTGCGGCGCCTTCCTCTGGGCGGCCGACGAGGGCCTCTTCTGCGGAGAGTGCGGGGTTCTCATGCCGTGCACGATGCAGGTCAAGCCCGTCGCGCTGGGTCCGCCGCCCTCCTGAGTTGCATCGCTCACGTTCCGGACGCGAAAACCGTGTCTGAGAACGTCCGCGCGCGCATGCGGGCCGCGCGAACAACGCAGTCCCCAAATAGTCGAACGAGTCTCGGCCCACTCGGAGGATTCACGACGGGTGTCCGACCGCATGGCGCCCTCGTTCGATCGACCCACCGCCGAAGCTGAAACGCCCTCCTCTCGAGGGCGTTCCGGCAGGTCCGCGACGGCGTCTTAGAGCGGCGGCGCCTCGTCGGTTCGAGGATCGGCACGGTCCCCCCACCCTCTCCCGAACCCCTCCACCAAGAGGCCCAATGGCTGCATCAAAAAAGCGCGCGTCCCCCATTCCCATCGCGGAAGAGGCGGGCCCTTCGGCCCGCACCTACGGGGAGGAATCGATCCCCGTCCCGCGCCTCGTGCCGAGAGGCAAGACGGCGTTCGACACCGTCACGTGGCGGTCGCACGACGCACTGATCAAGAACGCCGAGGGCAAGGTCATCTTCGAGCAGAAAGGGGTCCGCGCGCCGACCGACTGGTCGGACACCTCGGTCAACATCGCCGCGTCGAAGTACTTCCGGATCATCCAAGGCCGCCGGGAGTCCTCCGTCGACGGGATGATCCGCCGGGTCTGCCATTGGATCGCCCAGCAGGGGCTCTCGCTGGGCTACTTCGACCTTCCCGAGGAGGCGACGACCCTCGAGGAGAGCCTCTCCTATCTGATGGTCCACCAGATGGCCGCGTTCAACAGCCCCGTCTGGTTCAACGTCGGGGTGCGCGAGCCGCCGCAGTGTTCCGCGTGCTTCATCCAGTCGGTCACGGACGACATGGATTCGATCCTCGCGCTCGCAACGAGCGAGGGCCGCCTGTTCAAGGGGGGCAGCGGCACGGGAACGAACCTGTCGCCGCTCCGCGGCAGCCACGAGCACCTCTCCGGCGGAGGGATCGCGAGCGGGCCCGTTTCGTTCATGCGTGCCTTCGACGCGATGGCAGGCGTCATCAAGTCCGGCGGGACGACACGACGCGCAGCCAAGATGGTGATCCTGAACATGGACCACCCGGATATCGAGGAGTTCATCGACTGCAAGGTCAAGGAGGAGGACAAGGCGCTCGCCCTCATTCGCGAAGGATACAGTTCGAACTTCGATGGGACCGATCCCAACAGCGCCTACGCATCCATCGCCTACCAGAACGCGAACCACTCGGTCCGTATCCCCGATTCCTTCATGGAAGCGGTCACCCGCGATCAGGAGTGGAAGACGGTCGACCGCACCGACCACGCCGTTGCCGGTACCTACCGCGCCCGGGAGCTGTGGCGTAAACTCGCCTACGCCGCGTGGCGGTGCGGGGATCCCGGGGTTCAATTCGATGACCTCACGAACGATTGGCACACCTGCCCGATGTCCGGTCGGATCAACGCATCGAACCCGTGCAGCGAGTACCTCTTCCTCGATGACACGGCGTGCAACCTCGCGTCGATCAACCTGATGAAGTTCCTCGACGCGAAGGGTCAGTTCGATGTCGACCTCTTCCGACGGGCCGTGCGCACCCTGATCGTCGCGATGGAGATCCTCGTAGATTCCTCGAGCTATCCTACCGCCGCGATCGCCCGGAACTCACACGACTTCCGACCGCTCGGCCTCGGCTACGCGAACCTCGGATCGATCGTCATGCACTACGGCTTCGCCTACGACTCCGAGCCGGGGCGCACCCTCGCCGCAGCGATCTCGGCGCTCCTGTCGGCGGAAGGGTACCACACGAGCGCGGAGATCTCGAAGCGCATGGGCCCGTTCTCGGGGTTCGACAAGAACCGCGCCCCGATGCTGCGCGTCATGGGCAAGCACGCGAGCGCAGCCGAGCGGATCCCGCTCAACGACGCGCGTCTCACTCCGGTCGTCAACGCCGCCATCGATCGCTGGCACGAGACCAAGAAGGCCGGCGAGCTTTGGGGCTACCGCAACGCCCAGATCTCGGTGATCGCCCCGACGGGAACGATCGGTCTTCTCATGGGTTGCGATACGCTCGGACTCGAGCCCGAGCTCTCGCTCGTGAAGGTGAAGAACCTCGTCGGCGGCGGAGTCATGAAGATGGTCAATGGGACCGTCCCGGACGCGCTCGCGAGCCTCGGCTACTCGGAGAACGAGACCCGGGGGATCCTGAAGTACGTCGAGGAGAAGGGCACGATCGAGGGAGCTCCCGGACTCGATCCGGAGGATCTGCCCGTCTTCGACTGTGCACTCTCGCCGCAGGACGGCTCGCGCACGATCGCCCCGATGGGCCACTTGCGCATGCTGGGTGCGGTGCAACCGTTCCTCTCGGGTGGCGCCTCGAAGACGATCAACCTCCCGAGCGACGCGACCGTGGAGGACATCGAGAAGATCTACATGGAAGCCTGGCGCCTCGGCATCAAGTCGGTCGCGCTCTACCGCGACGGCTGCAAGGCCTCCCAACCCTACGACACCGCCAAGGACCGGGGCCCGGGCGGGTCGGTCGGCCCCGGCGGCGTGCGCGCTCCGACGCGCGAGCGACTCCCCGATGAGCGGAAGGCGATCACGCACCACTTCAGCGTCGGCGGGCACGACGGCTACGTGACCGTCGGCCTTTATCCGGACGGCCGCCCCGGGGAGGTCTTCTTCCGCGTCACCAAGGAAGGTTCGACCGTCAACGGTCTCATGGACTCGCTCGGGATCTCGATGTCGATGGCGCTCCAGCACGGGGTACCGCTCAAGGACCTCGTGCGCAAGCTCGCCCATATGCGCTTTGAGCCGGCGGGCGTGACCAACAATCCGAAGATCCGCTTCGCGCAGTCGATCCCGGACTACGTGGCTCGGTGGCTCTCGCTTGAATTCCTCACCGAGGCCGATCGCCGGTCCATCGGCCTCGAGGGGCACGCGGAGGGAAATGGGAACGGCAACGGCCACTCGACGCCCCCGGCCGAGCCCGCGAGCACCGTCGTGAAGTTTGAGATCAAGCCCCTCGACTCGTTCGGGCCCCCGACGAGCGGCGAGACGGACCGCCGGATCACCGAGGACTCGCCGACCTGTGCGGTGTGCGGCGGGATCATGGTCCGTTCGGGCACGTGCTACGCGTGCCCGATCTGCGGCGCCACGAGCGGCTGCTCGTGAGCGGAGGAGGGCGTCCGCGGACGCCCTCTCCCTTCACCGAGGCTCGGTCTCTTCCGGCAGGATGACCCGGGGATACGGGCCGGTGGCGAGGCCCTCGGCCGCGGGGGCGCCGCTCCGGGTCCCGTCCGCGGCGAACTTGTAGTTGCGCAGGAAGATGCTCGCGATGAGCCCGACGACGGAGATGGCCGCGAGGACCGCAAAAACCCACTGGAACGCCGCGACCGAGTAGATGGGCAGGTAGCCGACCCGGGGACCGGCATAGATGGAGCCGATCACGAAGGAGGCGATGATCGAACTCACCAGCACCGGGCCGATCGCGCTGCCGAGATTGCGGAACGTCTGATTCATCCCTGTTTGCACGCCGAGCTCCGCCGGCTCTACGCTCAGCACGATCACGTTGCTCATCGCGATCATGTTCGCGACCGTTCCGACCAGCACGAGCATCGGGGCGATGATGAGGAGGAGCGGGACCGGCTGAGGGATGAACGGCGGCGTCGACGGGGACAAGGTCGAGACGAGTCCGATCTGGAAGGCGGGGTTCGCGTACTGAGTGAGCAGGATCCCGCCCATCACCATCAGACCGAAGCCGAGGATCATGATCGGCTTGGGCCCGTACCGGCTCGTCATCCGGCCGAGCGGCATTCCGAAGGCGAGCATCGCTCCGGCCGAGGGCAGCGCGAGCAGCCCCATCCACAATTCCGACTGGCTGAAGCCCGTGACGCTGGAGCCGGGCAGATACGGCAGCTCGAGCAGGATGACGAGCCCGGTGAAGACGAGGAACATCGTGAGCCCGGCGATGACCCCGTTGATGTTGCTGACGAGGATGTTGCGCGCCTTTAGGGACCTCAGGCGGATCACCGGGAAGCGGGCCCTTAGCTCCCATCCGGCGAAGAACGCGAAGAGGACCAGGGCGAGGAGCATGAACTCGGGGACGCCCCACGTGAGCGAGCCGATCCTTCCGCCGGTGAAACTCAGGAACGGCCAGTACGCCGTCTCGGTGATCCCGAGCATCAGCATCGTGAGGGCGAGCCCGAGCGAGGTGATCCCGGGGATGTCGATGGATTCACCGGTCCGGGTCGGGGATTCGCGCAGGATGTAGAAGGCGAGGATCAGCAGGGCGACCGCGAAGGGGATCACCGTGTGATAGGTGAGCTGCCACCCGAAGTCCTGGGCGATCCAACCACCGAGGACGAGCCCGACGACCGCCCCGCCGGCGAACATCGCACTGATCACCCCCTGCGCCCGCCCGACCTCCTTGGCGGGGAAGAACTCGGGGATCATCGCGTAGGCGAGAGGGAACATCCCCATGCCGATCCCCTGGAACGCGCGCGCTCCGATCAAGAAGTAGATCCGGTCGGGCAGGCTGACGCCGAACGCGGCGCCGATGTTGGGAGTGAACCCGGCGACGGATACCGCGACGGCGTAGACGGCCATCGCGACCAGGAGCATCTTCTTCTTGCCGTAGATGTCGCCCAGCTTGCCGAAGACCGGGGTCGCGACGACCCCGACCAGGAGGTAGGCCGATAGGATCCAGACCACGGTCGAGTCGGGAGGATACTGAAAGAACTGGACGAAGTTGTTGAACGCCGGAAGCACCATCGTCTCGACGTAGGTGACCATCAGCGCCATCCCGGTGAGGATGATCAGCATGTTCCGGGCGGACCGGCGATGGTACGGCTGTCCACCGGCGGCGGTCATCACCACGGGGCCCGCGCTCTCGCTCACGTCGATGGTCCCGCCCTTTCCCTCGGGAGCTTGCTACGGGATAAGGCCTCGGTAGCGTCGAAGCTATCGGAGCGCGTAACGGGCGAGCGCGATCAGGTCCGGGATCCCGATCTTCGAGGTACGTGTCCTGTGCGCCGGCCACGTGGCGACAAGCGCGCCCTGAGGGAAGCGGGGATCTTCGCCGGCCTCGCGCACGCCGAGGGATGGGCTGGACGGGGAACGGTCGATCTCCACCAACAGGACCAGGGCTCCCAACGGACCGGAGTCCACGACGATCTCGTAGGCATCCCGCCCTTTCGAGCGGCGCTCGACCCGGGCCTCCTCGTCGTGCAAGTGCGCGATCCGCGCCCGGGTCCCCCCCGGGACGCCCGGGGCCGGGCGCCACGCGATCCGGGCCGCCTCGGCTTGGAGCCGAGGACGCAAAGGGTCGCCCGGCGGTAGTATCGGCGGGCTCATGACGCCGCCCGGACGGAGCGCCACAAAAGGCAGTCGGGTCGCACCGCGCACGGACCGCATACCGCGATGTCGCGACGCTTGGGGCAGTCGCCGGATATCCCGGTGTGGCAGAGCACGAAGTCGAACCGGATCGGGTCGGCCGGATCGATGCGGCGCAGCGAGGCGGTCACCTCCTCCACGGTCTCCCATGTCCGGGTCCGTCGGTGCGTGAGCCCGAGGTGGTAGGCGATCCAGAAGACGTGCTGGTCGAGCGGTACTCGCAGTTCTCCCATCGGCACTCGCCTCCAGTAGCCGAAGTCCGGGAACCTGTCGCGCACCATCCAGCGCAGGTACAGCGTCAGGCGTTTGGCCGGGCTGTGGCGGGCGTCGAAGGGGCTCGGGAAGAGCGCCCGATAGCCGCGGGGCGCGCGGGACCCGCGGCTCGGACCTCGCAGCGATCGCGCGAGGGAGTCGATCCCGCCCGCGAACCCGTTCGCTCCCATCCCCTCGAGGAAGACGTCCTCGAGAGAATCGTAGGAGTCGTAGGTCGTCCGCAGCCGCTCCGCGAGGTGGATCATCTGATCCCCCCGAATCCACCGGTGCCGAAACCCTCGCCAGGTTTCTCGGGAGCGGCCGTCCTCGATGGCGCGGACGAGGTCGCCACCGGCAAGCTCGATCAACCGACGGATCGAGGATCGGATCGACGTAGTGTTCCCGATGGCGAGCGTCGCGCCGTAGAGTGCCGTGACCTCGGTGTGCGAGCGGTCCGTGCTGTACGGCCGTATCTCGCACAGAGGGTCGTCCCGGAACGAGCGTTCGAAGGGGAAGCGATCGTAGAGTGTCGCGAGATGGGCGGGAAGTTCCGGACTCGGACGGTGCGCGCGGGCCACGCGAGTGCGATGCCGATGCCCCGCGTTACGGTTGCGGGAGCTGCGGAGCCCTCGTTCGCAGACCTATTCGATGCGCAGAGCCTAGCGGGAGGGGGGGAGAACCGATGGTGAGCGTGCCGGTCGTTCGTGCCAGCATCGATCGGGATTGGCTCGTGAGGGCGGTCCGGCGTGAGCCGGTGATGCATGCCTTCGCCGCGTGGGACCTCGTCTGGGAACCCGAGCGGGTCCGGGCCTTCTCGTGCGGTCCGGAGCGCTCCCCCACGGGATACCTCCTGATCTGGCTCGGGGACCCTTCCCACCCGGTCGTCCACTGGGTCGGAGACCCGCGGCTGACTCGCGTCCTGGCCGAACACCTCCCGCCCCGTCCGATCACCGTGGGAGGGCCGATCGAGTGCATCGAGATCGTCGAGGCGGCGCGAGGGCCGGTCCGGTGGTCGCTCATCGATCGGCTCATTGCCCGACCCACTACGGTGGTCCCCGGGAGCGGGGATCCGCGGGTGAGAGCGGTGGGCCCCGCGGACGCGGGGACCCTACGGGCTTGGGCGGCCCATCATCCGAGCCCGTTCGTACAAGGGTACGCAAAGTTCCGTTTCGACCCGGACCGGCTCTTCGCGTGGGCCGCGTGGGACGGGCGCCGGCCGGTGGGGGTCGCGTTCGCCTCCGTTCGCCTACCCGAGGTGTGGACGCTCAACGGGATCTTCGTCGAGGAGAGCGCACGGCGAGAGGGGATCGGACGGGCGCTGACCGCGTTCGGGATGGAGGCGGCCCGGCGGGCCGGCGCACCGACCCATCTGAACGTTCGGGAGGAAAACGTAGGGGCCCGCCGAGTCTATGACCGGTTGGGGTTCCGGGCGGTGGACCGGATCGCGTGGATCGAAGCGACGACCCCGTTGCCCCCTCCTTCGGGGAGGGAGGCCGCTTAGGAGGGGGAGGAGGCCCCGAGCTTCGGTCCATGGCGTCTAACGCGGATGCCGCGGAGCTCCTACGGTTGATCGCCGACCTTCTGGACCTCCGGGGAGAGCGGTTCAAACCCGAGGCCTATCGACGGGCCGCTCGCTCGATCGATACCCTCCCGGAACCGCTCGCGAAGTACGCGGAGCGGGGGGAGCTCCGGGCGATCCCGGGGATCGGCGAGGCGATCTCGGCGAAGCTGACGGAGTACCTGAAGACGGGTCGCCTGGGCTACCTCGATCGGCTGCAGACCGAGATCCCGGCGGGCGTCGTCCAGATCATGCGACTTCCCGGGATCGGCCCCAAGACCGCGCGACGGTTCTGGGTCGAGTTCCATGTCGAGAGCCCGGCGGCGCTGCGCAAGGCGATCGATGCGGGACGGCTCTCCGGCGCCAGAGGGTTCGGCGAACGCAGGATCGCTCAGTTCCGGGAGGCGGCGGGAGCGCGACCCGCGGGCGCTCGGATCCCGATCGCGGAGGCATGGCCCCGTGCCCAGCGGCTCGCCGCGTCGATCCGGCAACACCTCACCGGTGGAGAGCGGGCCGAGGTCGCCGGGAGCCTGCGCCGCTGCCGGGAGACGGTCGGCGATGTCGACCTCCTCGTGGGAAGCCGTCGATCGTCGGAGATCTTCGACCGCGTGGCGAACGGCTCGGACGTACTCGAGGTCCTACTGAGCGGCGATACGAAGATGACGATCGTCCTCGAGGGGGGCTTGCAGGTCGATGTTCGGGTCGTCGACCCAGATTCGTTTGGCGCCGCGCTCGTCTACTTCACCGGGTCGAAGGACCACAACGTGCGGTTGCGCACGCTCGCGAAGGACCTCGGGCTCAAGATCAACGAGTACGGCGTCTACCGCGGCGAGCGGGTCATCGCCGGACGCTCCGAGTACGACGTCTACGACGCGGTCGGCCTGAGCTGGATCCCCCCCGAGATGCGCGAGGACCGCGGCGAGATCGACCTCGCTGCGACCGACTCCGTGCCGACACTCGTCGAGCTCGCGGATCTCAAGGGCGATCTTCACGGACGCCTCTCGCCCGACGCGAGCCCGGACGATCTCGATCGAGCACTCGCCGAGGCCCGACGGCTTCGACTGGACTACGTCGGGATCCTGGTCCACGGGACCGACGACGACGGCCATCGTGCCGCGCTCCCCGCGGAGACCTGGCAGCGCCTAGCCGTGCGGCGGGAGCGGCGGCGACCGGGCGAGGCGGCCGTCCTGCTCGGAGGTGAGTTCACGAGCCTCGCGAGCGGGGACGCGGACCGCGAGGTCGACTTCCGAGTTCTTCGAGCCCAAGGGTCCCCTCCGGTCACCGCGGACTGCCTCGGCCCGGGCTGGCGGCTCGTGAGCCACCTCGGTCCCGCGCCGGCCGAGGCGACGGAGCGGGAGCGGTGGGGTGCGTGGCTCGCGTTCGCCGCGGCGCACGGCCTCTCGGTGGAGGTGGGACCCGGGCCCGAACGACTCGACTCCGAGGGAGCCCGCGAGCTCCTGCGGCTCCGCGGAACGCTTCACGTCGTGACCGGGTTCGACCGGACCCCGGAGGATCCGATCGGGCCGATCTCGCTCGGCTTCGCACGACGCGCTTGGGCGCGAGCGACCGACGTGCAGAATACCCGCCGGGTGACGGGCGGGGAAGCGAGCTCGCCGGACCGCGGGGATCAGGACGCGACCATGCGCTCGAGCGCGCGGCGTGCCCGCTCGGCGACATCGGGCCGCACGTCGATCACGAAGCGGTTCAGCTGAAGGGCGTCTCGGACGTCCGTGAGGTCGGTGGCCTTCATGTACGGGCAGATCGCCCCGGCGTCCAGCGGCGTGAACCGGGTTGTGGGGTTGAGCCGACGCATCCGGTGCAGGATCCCGGTCTCGGTCGCGACCAGGACCTCGGGCGCCTTCGTCTCCTTCGCGAAGCGGATCATGCCGTCGGTCGAGAGGACCCGATCCACATCGGGAAGGGCCTTCGACATGCAGCCGCACTCCGGGTGGGCGATCAGCGGAGCCTGAGGATGCTCGGCGCGCGCCCGCGCGATCGTCTCGGGACGCAGGCGTCCGTGCACGTGGCAGTCCGCCGGCCACAGATGCATCGAGTGCGGTGCCCGACCGGTCTGTTGGCGAACGTACTCGCCGAGGAACATGTCGGGGAGGAAGAGGATCTCCCGATCGGCCGGGATCGAGCTCACGACCCGGACCGCGTTCGAGCTCGTGCAGCAGTAGTCGCTCTCCGCCTTCACCTCGGCCGAGGTGTTGACGTAGGAGACGACGACCGCACCGGGGTGCTCGGCCTTCCACGAGCGGAGCTGGTCCGCGGTGATCGCGTCGGCCAGGCTGCACCCGGCCGTGGGATCGGGGAGGAGCACGGTCTTCGTCGGGTTGAGGATCTTCGCGGTCTCTGCCATGAAGCGGACCCCCGCGAAGACAATCACCTTGCGATCCGTCCGCATCGCCTGCCGGGAAAGGTAGAGGGAGTCTCCCACGTCATCGGCGATATCCTGGATCTCGGGGATCTGGTAGTTGTGGGCGAGCAGGACGGCGTCGCGCTCGTCCTTCAACCGGCGAATCTCCGCCTCGAGCGACATGCGCGATCCCTCGCACCCCAACGAGCCGGCGGGGCTTCTTAAGCGGACGGGGAAGCGAGCGGGACCAGCTCCAGGTGGAACGGGAGGGCCCGAGAGGAGTGGGTCAGGGCCCCGAGGCTCACCGCGTCGGCACCGACGTTCCGGTAGCGCTCCACGCGCTCGGGAGTGATCCCGCCGGAAAGTTCGACGAACACCCCGCGACGGAGTCCGGCGCGTTCGAGGGTCCTCACGATCGCGCGGGCCTTCGGAGGGGTCGCATTGTCGATGAGGATCGCACGGATTCCGGCGCGCGCCACGGCGACCGCCTCGCGCGCGGTGCGCACCTCTACCTCGACCCGCACTCGCAGATCGCGTCCGCGGGTCAGACGGGCGAGCGCGTGGGGAAGCGGCACGAGGACAAGGTGGTTGCTCTTCACGAGGATCGCGTCCGAGAGGTCCCGACGGTGGGGTCGACCGCCCCCGTCCACGATCGCGGCCTTCTCAAGGTCCCGGAGCCCGGGCAGCGTCTTGCGCGTTCCCCAGACCTCGAGCGGGAGCCGCGCGCGTCGCGCTGAGGCCACGGCCCGCGCGGTCGCACTCGCAACACCCGAGAGGTGCATGAGGTAGTTGAGGAGCGTTCGCTCCGCGCCCAGCAGCTGCCCCGCGCCGCCGCGCAGGCGCAGCACCTCGGTTCCGCGTCGGACGGGCGATCCGTCCGGTCGCGCGCGCATGATCGAGAGCCCGGTACGACGGGCGATCTCGCGGGCCGCCGACATCCCCGAGAGCACTCCACCCGCCTGGGCGATGACTCGCCCTTCCACGGGGATCGGGCCGATCCCGAGAGTCCGGGTCGTGCGGTCGTTGCGGAATCGATCCTCTTGGAGCGCGGCCGCGATCGACCGCGCCACTTCCGAAGACGGACGCACGGGGGACCGGTGGCCGCGGGTCATTTCACCGGACGGGGAGCGGGGAGGAACGGAAGGTGCACCACCGACGCCGGGATCCATTGGCCGCGGAGCTCGAGCTCCACGACCGTCCCCGGGCTCGTCAGCTCCCGGGGGAGGTAGGCGAGCGCGATCCCGATGTGGAGGCTCGGGGAAATCCCCCCGCTCGTGAGGGCGCCGATCACCTTCCCGTCGTGGCGGATCGGCGTACCGTGGCGGGGGATCGCCCCGGGTTCCGTGACCTTCAGCCCCACGAGGCGCTCGGCCGTTCCCTCGGCGACCTCCTTGTCGATCACCGGACGGCCCACGAAGTCATGGTCGCGCTCGACGAACCGCTCCTGGCCGGCCTCGATGGGCGACCGGTCCCGGGAGAATTCCTGCCCCGACAGGAGGAATCCCTTCTCGAGCCGCAGCGTGTCGCGCGCGCCGAGCCCGCACGGAGTCGCCCCGCCGTGGACGAGGCCCTCCGCGATCGGGATCGCGCGCGGAGCGCGAACGAAGAGCTCGTAGCCCAGCTCGCCGGTGTACCCGGTCCGGCTCACCAAGATCCCGCGATCGAGGTCGGTGGGGATCGCACCCCCGACCACTCCTTCGGAAGAGGCCTCCGAGGGGGCCGGGTCGGGATAGAACCGGCTCGCGTAGAACTTGAGGGGGGCGAGCGACCAGTTCATCATGGTCTCGAGGAGGTGTCGGGACCCCGGCCCTTGGACCGCGAGGATCGTCACCGCCCCGTTCCACCGCCGGATCGTCACGTCCGGATGGCGATGCTGCTGGAGGATCGACTCGATCTCGAAGGCGCGTCCCGCGTTCGGAACGGCGAGGAAGGTGCGCACGGGGCCCGCGCCGCGGTCGAGCCGGGTGATCAGGAGATCGTCCACGATGCGGCCGGTCTGTTCGAGGAAGAACGTGTAGTGCGCCTGACCGGGCACGAGGCGCTCCACGTTCGCGGTCGTCCGCCGCGACAAGAGCGCGGCGGCTGTCGACCCTTCGACAGTCAGGATCCCCATGTGACCGACGTCGAAGAATCCGACCCCCGATCGCACGGCCGCGTGCTCGGCGAGGATGCCGGAGTAGTAGAGCGGCATCTCCCAACCGTTGAACGGGACGAAGTGGGCCCGGTGAGCGGCGTGGAAGGCGTAGAGCGGGGTTCGGAGCAGGGGCAGCGCGGTCGGCGGGACGTTCACGTGATGATCTCCCGGAGGCGTCGGGTCTCCAACGCGAGCCGGATCTCCCGTGCGATCCGTCGCCCCGTGCTCATCGGTTCGTGGTAGAGCGCGTTGCCGTACGGATGGCCGAGGGCGAGGTGGATGTTCGTTCCCCCCCCGATTCGCACCGCGACGTCGAAGACAGTGGGTTTCGCGTTGCGGTCGATGCAGGTCTGCAGGCAGAACGGTCCGATGATCCCGGGGGGATAGCGGCTCCGGCTCGCGTCGACGAACTTCTCGCCGAGGCGGAAGACCTCTTCGAGGACCGACTCCCGCACGGTCAGGCTCCCGTGGCCCACGACCGTATACTCGGGGATCCGCATCTCGTCCGGGAGCTCGAGCTGCTGCGCCGCAGGGAGGCGGACCATGCCATCGAGGTTGCTCTCGCGGCGCTCGTCGACCCCGAGCAGTTCGAGGCCCTCGGCCCGCGGAGCGAGCGGGGAGAAGAAGAAGTTGAAGTTGAACACGGGGCCGAGGACGTACTCCTCGATGCGCGCGGTCACGAGGTCGTCGCGCGCGATCGTCCCTTGGGCGAGGAGCTGGTCGGACTTCCGCCGGTACTCCTCGAAGCTCGACGCGGTAAAGAACCCCCGCTCCAAGCGTCGGATCGCGTGCGGCAGCTTCACCATCACCAGCCGGTCAATCGAGTGCGGGCCCCCGATCGGCCGTGGGATCGGGATGTGCGCCGACTCGAGGAGCGTGTAGTAGTTCTCACGCTCGCTCCGTTCCTCGATCCGGAGCATCGAGCGCGAGCCGATCATCGGGACGCGGAACTCGGACTCAATCGTCGGAATCGGGACGTAGGAGCTGAGAGCGCGGTTCGGCACGAAGAGAACGCCCCGACGGCGCAGACGATCCTGTTCGGCGGCCGCGGCGAGGTCGCGGAACCTCGGGTACGTCCAGACCTCGTTGACGCACCCGCGCGCCGACCGTCCCGGAGCGGCGGGCCGCGCGGCGAAGTAGCGGGAGTAGGTCTCCTCCCGGCCCCGCTCGCTCAGCACGAGCGTCGAGAACCCTTCCTGTCGTGCTCCGTCGGCGATGTCGAGCGCAGAGTGCGAGCCGACCGCCCCGACCCAGGGCCGGTCCGGATACGAGTCGAGGAGCCCGCGGATCTCGTCGGGTCCGAGCGGCATCTCGGCGGGGTCACGTTCTCATCGGCTTAAGATTCCGGGCGAGCCGTTCGCCGGTCATCGGGAGCTCGGTCGGTCCGATCCCCGAGGCGTCGCGCACGGCGTTGGCGATCGTCGCGGGGACCGGGACGATCGGGGGTTCTCCGAGCCCCTTCGCGCCGAACGGACCGGCGCCGGCGAACCCCTCGATGAAGTGGACCTCGATCGGAGGGGCCTCGGTCAGCGTCGGCACGTGATAGTCGACGAGTCCCGGGTTCCGGAGCACGCCGTCGGGGCTCCACATCCCTTCCTCCGTGAGCGCGGTCCCGAGCCCCATGACGACGCCCCCTTCGACCTGAGCGCGGGCGGTTTCGCGATCGACCAGACGTCCGACGTCGTGGAAGGCGGCGTATCGGACCACGCGCACGGTCCCGACGTCGGGATCCAGCGCGATCTCGGCGACGTGGGCCGCGCCGGTGAAGTCGGTGTACGGGTAGAACGTCCCCTCGAGGATTCGTTGGGCATCGAACGACCCGCTGGTCCCGTAGTGTGCCCCATGGGTCGAAAGCCCGCCGCGCTCGATCTCCTCGCGTCGGAGGAGCTCGCGAACGGGGCGCGACGCCCCGTCGACCTCGACCGCCAGTTCCGGTCCCGGCGCGATCAGCCGGAGGGATCCCTCGGGAGCGTCGGTCCGTCGGGCGAGCTCCGCTCGAAGCGCTCGCGCCGCCTTCTCGACCGCTTGCCCCAGCGCGCCCAGGGTCCGGCTCCCCCAGACGCCGGAGTCGAAGGGGGCGCTCGCCGTATCGCCGCAATCGACCTCGACCCGGTCCCGGGGAATCCCGAGGACGGTCTCGGCGACCGCCGCCAATCCCCGGATCACGCTCCCGCTCCCGATCTCGGGCTCTCCCTGGAGAATCCGCAGGCGATCGGGGCGCAGGAAGAGGCGGGCCTCGCCTCCGGCTCCGGTGCCGGTCGACCAGAACCCGGCGCCGAGCCCAATCCCGTGGTTCTCGGGCAGGTCGGTCCGCCACTTTGCGGCCAGCGCCCCCGCCTCGGCGAGGCACTCCGACAGTCCGAACGGCCCGACGGGCTGGCCGAGGTGGGTCAGGTCGCCCTGAACCCAGACGTGCCGACGACGGAACTCCACCGAGTCGACGCCGAGACGCTGGGCGAGGTGGTCCATGTGCGACTCCGCCGCGAACGCGCATTGGGGAGCGAGCGGCGCGCGGTGGGGGCCGAGGGGGGGCTTGTTCGTTCGCAGGGCGATCCCCTCGAGTTCGACGGTCGGGACCCGGTACGGCCCGAGCGTGAACCCGATCCCGTAGCCGGTCGCGAAGTCCCGCCCCGGAAGGCTCGACCCCGCGTCGACGCGCCAGAGCACCCGGCGACCGACCACCGTCCCGCCGCGGACCGCGCTCGAGATCTCGATGAGCGAGGATAGGGTCGAACGGCCGAGCAGGAACTCCTCCCGGTAGTTCAGGGCGAGCCGGACGGGACGGCCGCTCGCCCGAGCGAGCAGGAGGGCATACGGCTCGACCAGCGAGGCTCCCTTCCCACCGAAGCCACCTCCGACCCACGTGCCCTCGACCACGAGCTGCTTCTCGGGAACGCCCAAGATCGCGGCCAGGTCCTCTCGGACACCGAAGGGGCTCTGGGTCGAGGTGCGGACGAACCAAGTCCCGTCGGCGCGGATCTGGGCGATGGCCGCGTGCGGCTCGAGCGCGACCTGGGCGACCGGGCTCGTGCGATACGTCTCGGCGAGGACGAAATCGGCGGTGCGGAATGCGCCGTCGACCGCTCCGAATCGAGCTCGAACGTGACCGATGACCTCGGGTCTCGGTCCGCTCGCGCCCGGGTCGATGCTTTCGACGGCCCGGGCCTTGCGGGCCTCCACCCGGACCGCTTCGGCGGCGCGACGGGCGCCCTCGAGCGTCGGCGCGGCGACCGCCGCGATCGGCTGGGAGTGATATTGGATGGTCTTCGAGGGGAACACCGGACGCTCGGGGTCGGTCGGCTCTCCGGGCCGGAGGCGCACAAGATCCTCCGGGCCGATCGCGGTCACTCCGGGCATCGCGCGAGCCACCGAAAGGTCGATCGAGCGGATCGTCCCGTGAGCGATGGGGGAGAGCACGAGCGCGCCCCAGAGCATTCCCGGGGTCTCGATGTCGGTGCCGTAGGGAACCGCGCCGCGCGATTTCGCGAGCGCGTCGGAGCGGACCGCGTAGCTCATCGCAAGGCCTCCCGGGCTCTCTGGGCCGCCCGCCGGATCGACACGTACCCCGTGCATCGGCACAGGTTCCCCTGGAGATCCTCTTCGAACTCTGCCGAGCCGTCCATGGCGCCGCGCTCTCTCAGGAGCGAGGCAAGCGCCATCACGAAACCGGGGGTGCAATACCCG
>JAKAPG010000157.1 GCA_021823085.1 Thermoplasmata archaeon
GATACTCCTCCGCCGAGCGACCAAAGGGAGCGAGAGGGGGGTTCTCTATTTTCGGGGACGGCCGCGTGAAGCGGGTGTCTTGTGACCCATGCGCTTTAGAGTCTCGTTTCGGCAGTCGACGCAGATGCGCCCGATTGTCACGCTCTGAGTCACTCCGTTCTCCGTTGCTCGTATGAAGAGGTTGACGCCGGCCCCGAGGATCGATTCTCCGCAAATCGCGCAAGGCGGCAGTCCGGCGATCTCTCTCAGTCCAAGTCGTTTCCCTCGCTTCGGCATGATAGTCTACAAATCATGCACATATTTGAAGCCTGACACTAATTGAAGCCTGACACTAATTTTTATTAACCCCATCGAAATTAGTTCTTGCTGATGATGTCCACCGACCCCGCCGCAAAAGCCTACCTCGAAGCCCATCCCGAAGCGTCGCCGACCGATCTTCCCAGGTCGGAGTTTTTCACGGCCAACCTTCCGTTCGACTCGCAAACCCGTGAAGCGAACGACGATATTGAGTCCCGGAAGGAACGGACTGTTTCCAAGCTCGAGGAACGTCGGTCCGTCTGTAACCTCTTCGGCGCGTCGGACCCGCGTGGATTCCTGATAGGCCCGAAGGTCGGCGATCCCGGACTGGATGAAGCGACGGTCCTGGCCAAGCTCGCGTCTTTCGGCAACGCGTCGAATCCTGACGCTGGCTTCCCGGGCACCACTCTCGATGAACGGTTGGAGTCTTACTACCGCCGAGTCGCCGCTGGAATGATTGTCATGGCGGATGAGAAGTACCGTGCGGAACGAGCCGTGGTCCTGGCGTGGGCTGCGCGCAATCATGCTCACCACTACGCCCTCTCCCAGCACGAGGCCCTCCACCATGGTCGCACGGGAAATCACGCCAAGTGGCATGCGGAGCTTGGGATCGCGCCTCCGCCGGGTCCGTGGGAATCGTTCACCCACCACATTCACATGGACACCGGCGAACCGATCTGGTTCCCGGTCCCGCCCCGTCCACCGACCGCTGAGGAGCGGCGTGAACGCGAAGTTGCCGATCTACGAGCCGAAGTCGAGGCCTTGAAGCGGGCTCGCGGAGTCTGACGATGCCTTACCGCGATCGCCAAAGGCAGAGACGCTACCGGCTCGCGTGGGACCGCGCCCACGGTCGGTACCTCGAACGGGTCCCTGCGGGACTCGAGAAAATCTGGTACTCCGTGCGCCCGAAGCAACCGCGTCGGCGAATGGAAAAGCGGAGGTCCCCGGCATGAGTTTGTATGCCGACATCCCCGGAATGGTCCGATATGGTCAGCGATATGGGTCCGGGGTCCGGGTCCGGGTCCGTATGTATGGGACTCCGAACCGGGTCCGGGTCCGGACCCGGACCTTCTCGATGCCGGGTCCGAGCGATGGCCGGACCCATGCCGGAAATGCCATTCCGGTTCCATGTAGGGAGATGTGCCCATGAGCCCATACACACCCGCGCAGAAACGCGCGATTCGCGCCCGTGCGAGGGTCCGTTCCGGCATGGATGAACGCCCGTTCTACCCGGAGGCGCGAAAGCCCATCTCTGCGCACCAACCCATCGTGCGCGGGCCCTCCGGGACCTTGCCTCCGACGGAACCTCCCAGACCTGCCCCGGAGACTCCGCGCCGAGGATTCTCGGTATGGGACTTCGCTCCCGGCTTTCGCTCGACTCGCAAGCAGGTCCCCGACCTCTCCCCTGGTGCGAATCCCGTGCCGGAGCCGGCGCGGGAGAGCATGATCTCTCGCTGGCTTCGGGGGAAGTTATGATTCTCGATGAGAGTTTCGACGAACTTCTCGACGAGATGCTCGACGAGATTCTTGACGAATCGGGCCGACTCACGGCCCGTCGGAACCTTCAAGCATGCCCGGGGCATATCCCGGGCATCGGCGGGTTCCCCGGTGTGAGTCGCCGGGGGGCCCGCCGTGTCTCCCCCTGACGTTTCCTATCAGTCCCCGGCGTATTTCGCCGAGTTCCGGGACAGCCCTCCCAAGGTTGATGAATCGGGCCGCTCTCCCCGCGCCTGGGAGGAAACCGCTGTGCCCTCCACGGGCAAGCGGTGGGTCGAAGAAGGAATCAGATGGCTACGGGAGAAACAGTCGAAGGGAAGATACCTCGGGCGGAACGGGTACGATGCGCTGCGCTTTCTTCGTTTGTGCGGGACGTGGGTATCGGTCACTCCGAAGAAAGTCGCCGAGCCGGACCTTTGGGAGATCGTAAAGAGAATCGGACCGGCGCCCAAGACGAAGAGGACGTACCTCGCGGTCTTGGCGAGCTTTCTTGTCTCGCAGGGGAATTGGATCGTTCAGGAATCGGGCATCCGGTCGAACTTCCCAAACCGACCGCTAAACACCCCGGTGATAACCGCAGAGGACCGAGAGCGAGTTATCGACGCCGCGCAGGGACCGGAGCGGATCGTAACCTCCCTGCTCGGCGTGGGCCGTCGCCGAATCGAGATCGTCCGTGCGGAGGTCGGGGACTTTCATCTCGACCGCGAGCCTGCCACGTACGACGTTCGGCAGAAGGGCGGGGCGGGGAAGGTAACCGACCGGGATCTCCCGGTCGTGCCTTCGCTCCGAGCCGAGCTTGCGTGGTGGCTACCACTTCGTTCGGAGTGGTCGGACCGTGCGGAGTCCGACTCGGGACACCTGATTTGCCGCTGGGAGAGGGAATCCCTGGTGGGAGTATCGAGCGCATACGTCGACCGACTCCTCCATGCGGCCGAGGACCGCGCTGGTACGCGCCGGTGGCCTGCTCATTCGTTCCGACGCGGCGCGGCGACCCTTCTCCGCGAACGTGGGGCCGATTGGGAGGATGTGAGCGAGGCTCTGACCCATGCCTCACCGGAGACCACCCGGGCGTACATCTCCCCGTTCGTGCGTCGCCGCCGCCTCGCGGCAGCGTTGGAGCTAATCGAGCCCGCCCGACCTGCCAGGGGGAAGCCGTAATATGCCAAAAACGGGCCGGTTCTCGGGGCGCGTGGCCCAGCCTGGATAGGGCACCGGGTTCCTAACCCGGCGGTCGAGGGTTCAAATCCCTCCGCGCCCGCCTAATTAATTAGTGTAGTATATATGCTGTGGTCACCCCTACGTATGCGAGGACGACCATGCCCGAGATGCGATTCCCGAAGGAGAGCGATCGATTGGACCACCGAGAGCTTGCGGGCGATCCCACGGTGAAACCGTGGCTCGCCGACGCGGCGTTGAAGTCCCAGAATACGGCGGACGTTCACCTCCGGCGCCTCGGAATCTTCCTGTGGTCGACTCGCCTTACGACGGCGAAGCTCGTACAGCTCGCCAACGAGGAACCCGACGAGCTTCGGAACCTCCTGATCGAGTACGCGGGCGCCGCGAAGAGGGCCGAGTACCTAGGGACGTACGTTCGCCGGATCCTCGTCTCGGTCCGGAGCTTCCTCCGTTTCCAAGGGTGCGCGTTCGACCGCTTCCCCTCCGTCCAATCGACGGCCGGGGAGTCCCTCGTCAACGAACGGGTACCGACGCCCGACGAGGTGCGTCTCCTCCTTACCGCGATGACGGCTCGGGGTCGGACGGTCGTCCTCCTCCTCGCCCACGCGGGGCTTCGACCCGGCGTCCTCGGGAACATGAACGGGACGGACGGCCTTACCCTCGGCGACCTCCCCGATCTCGTCCTCGGGGCCGACGGTCCGAAGATCGGTAAGGTCCCGTTCTCGATCGTCGTCCCTGCCCGACTATCGAAGATCCGGAAAGCGTACCTTACCTTCGGGACCGAGGAACTCGCCGAGACGCTCCTCGTCTACTTGCAGGAGCGGCTATCGAAGGGGGAAGCCCTCGGGCCGGCCTCCCCGTTGATTGCCTCGATAGGCCAGGGGAAGGGATCGGCCGATCGAGTGGGGAAGCTCCTGAAGCCGGCGGGCCGATTCGTCTCCGAGAAGTCGATCGCCTTCGACGTCCGCGACGCGATCCGAAAGGTCCGGCCCGGCGGTCAAGTCTTCCGGCCGTACACCCTCCGAGCGTTTTGCTCGACGCAACTCCTCCTCGCCGAAAGCCACGGCAAGATCGTACGGGACGCCCGGGAGCACTTCTTGGGACACGATCTTGGCGCCGCCGGCCGATATCACCTCGGAAAGAAACTCCACCCCGAGGTTATCGAGGAGCTACGGGCCATGTACGAGCGGGCGAGCGAGTACCTCCTTACCTCTGCGAAGACGAAGAACGGCGGGACGCGCGCCGTCCTTCGGGCGATGTTGACAACCCTCGGGTACTCCCAGGCGCAGGTCGATCGGGTCGAC
>JAKAPG010000011.1 GCA_021823085.1 Thermoplasmata archaeon
CGCGCGCCTCGCGGCCACCGGTGATCTCGGGCCCGGTCGCGATCTCGAGCAGCGGGATTCCGAGGCGGTCCAGGCGGTAGGTGACTTCGCCCGGAGCCTCGGCGACCTTGCGCGCCGCGTCCTCCTCGAGCGAGATCGAGTCGATCGAGATGCGCCGCCCGTCGACCTCGATGGACCCGTCGACGGCGACGAGCGCGGTCCGCTGGAACCCGGAGGTGTTCGAGCCGTCCACGACGATCTTGCGCATGACCTCGATCTCGTCGACGACCCGGGCCCCCAGCATGCGCGCGACGACGAGGGCGGTCTCGAGGGCCGTGGGGTCGAGGGGATGCGGCGGCTCCTCATCGGCCTCGACGAGGCACGAGGTGGGTGTCGTCTCGTAGCGATAGAGGAGGTCGCGCGACGCCTGGAAGCGGGCGGCGGGGTCGACCGATCGTTCCTCCCCTCCCGCTGCCATCAATCGGCGGGTGAACCTTCCCGTGACGGTCTCCGAGAACTCGCACGGGCAGCGGCAGAACAGCTTGCCGGTGCTGAGCTGCTGGTGAACTTCGAGTCCGGCTTTCAATCGAATGCCTCGACCGGTCGTCGTTCGGAGAGGTCGCCGGCGATCGGCGTCACGAGCCGTCGACGCACGCGGTTCCCATCGCGCTCGTGGCCGAGCGCCCACAGAAGCTTCACGTAGGCCGTTTCGGGGAGCATGTCGCCGAGGTACGTTACCCCCTCGCGCACGAGATCGCGCCCGGTCGCGTAGACGTACGGGTCGACGGCTCCGGCGAGGCACTGCGTGGTCATCCCCACGACCGCACCGCGATCCATGGCCCGTCGGATCCAATCGAGATGCGCTTCCCCGACGTGACCGAGTCCGGTGCCGGCCAGGATGATCCCGCGTCGGTCGTGGGCGAAGGCTTCCGCCTGCGCCGGCGCGAGGCCCGGATAGAACCAGAGCAACGCTCCGTTGGGGTCGAGGGGTCCGTCCACGGACGGGGGGCCCGGATGGGGCGCGCGAGGAGCCCGCACCCATCGGATCTCGCGCTCCTCGATGTACCCGAGCGGGCCGTCGGTCGGACTATGGAACGCGTCGCGACGCGTCGAATGCATCTTGCGAACCCGTGTCCCTCGGTGGATCGCGAAGCGATCGTCCGAGAGGCCGGCGTGCATCACCACGACGACCTCTCCGATCTCGTGGGAGCGCGCGAGCCGAACGGCGGCCGCCAAGTTCGAGCGCCCATCCGACGACGGTCGGTCCGGGGAGCGCTGCGCGCCGACCAGCACGACCGGCCCCGGAAGGCGAGGGAGGAGGTAGGAGAGCGCGGCCGCGGTGAATCCGAGGGTATCCGTTCCGTGGGCGATGACCACTCCGCGACTGCCGGAGACGAAGGATCCCCGGACGGCCTCCGCCAGGACCGGCCAATCCTCCGGCACGATGTTCTCGCTGAGGCGATCGAGGACGGGTAGCGCGTGGACCGGCCCATCGGCGGCGAGGTCCGGATAGAACTCGAGCAGCTCGGTCTCGGTACGGACGGGACGCACGCCGCCGGTCTCGTAGTCGACGCGCGAGGCGATCGTCCCTCCCGTGGTGAGCAGTGCGACCGGGTCCCCGCGGGCAGCGCCGGGATCGGACCTCGCCGGGTGCTCAACATCGACCGGAGCCGGGGTGGGGCTTGACCGCAACCGGTAGGAAACGCCCGGGCCGATGCGAAGGCCGACGTTGTAGCCGCTGGCGAGCTTGAGCTGCAGGACCCGGTCGCCGGAAAGTTCGTGGTGGGGGATCACGGTGCCGATCCAGCGCCGCCCATCGGCGTCGGTGATCTCGACCTCTCGGCCCATCGGCAGCGCGCGGAGCTCCTCCCACGGATCCCCGGCGCTCGCCTTCTCCATCGGTGATTCCCGTCGTGCGAGGAACGGGGAGCCGCTATAAAATCTGGGAAGAAGCGTCGGTCGGGTTCGGTGTCCTGTTTTATACACGACTTCGCTCGCTCGCCTCGCGGTCAACGAAGAAGCACCGGGTGCCCGTGTGGGGTAGCTACGGGGTGGGAGCGCATCCCGCCCCGCTACACTGGATTATCCTAGAGGCCTGCGGAGCCTCAGACCTGGGTTCGAATCCCAGCACGGGCGTTCCCCTACTGGGCTCTCTTCCCGATGCCCCGAACGACGCGACATCGGAAGAGAAAGCGACCCGGGAACTTGGCGGCCATCCTCGATGACCCTCGGGTCCCGGAGCGCCGCGACGAGCGCCGCCTTCGATCGGTCCTAGGTGCGGACATCTACCGGCGTGACATCGCTTCGACCCTCGGACGGATCGGAGGGCGGGCAAGCCGCGAGTCGTACGCGCCGGCGATGGCGAGATCCCCCTCGGACGGTCCGAGCCGAATGTGTCTGGGGCAACTCTTCGAGCGCGCGTGCCCGGGGTTCGCTCGCGAATTGCGGGCCCACGATCCGAGAAGACCGGAGCCCCGTATGATACGAATCGTGCGATGCCGGTCGTTCGGCGGTCCCGTTCCGGTACCCCCGTTCGGTGGGGGAACGGCCTTTCGGGGTCTTCGGATTACGACGCCCGGGGGGAAGGCGCGGCAGCGGCCGCGCTCGCGGATGGAGCGACGAGAGGTGCGTAGGAAGGCCGTGGCTCCTCCGCGATAGCCAGCGTGACCATGATGTGGTCGCTCCTCCGCTCCACCGCGCAGGGGAACCCGCTGCCCCGGAACACGTCGAGCATCTTCAGGTTCTCCGGTAGGACGATCGCCCGGAACCGCAGGATCCCCTGGTCTCGGGCTGAGCGGGCGAGCCGGGTCAATAGGATCGACGCGGCTCCCTTGCCCTGGTAGGCGTCGGCGACCACGAACGCGATCTCCGCGGAAGGGGACCGCGGTCCGTCCCGGACGTACTCGCCCTGGCCGATCATCTCGGAACGGTCGGGGCGCTCGCAGAAGAGGAGCAGCGAAAGCCGGTTCGCGACATCGTCCGGGCGCAGGAGCTCCTGGCTCACGGACTCGGGCGCGATGGGGGAGAAGTACCGCTCCTCGATGGACTCCGGGCTCAGCCGGTGCACGAGGTCGGCGACCAGAGTTTGGTCGTCGGGCCGTCCTCTTCGGACGAAGACCGCCGTGGAGTCCCGAAGGCGATCAGGGCCCTCGGTACCCGGTGCGAGCGGCACCGGGGGCACCCCGACGAGACTCATACGCGGCCACCAAACCAAGCAAGCCCCGAAGGCAGATGAATCCGGCGTCGAGCCCCCCTGAGCTCCGGTGGCCCCCGGGCGAGTCCTCCGTTCGTGTTCCCAGGGCCCGGGTCCTCGGCACGAGCGATCGACTCCGGCGGCTCGCCCATCATCGACAAATACGGGCGTTCCGCCTTGGTCCTTTATGAGCACACGAGAGGTGGCGGCGGAGTTCGATCAGATCTCGAACGCCTACGATGCGACGAGGGACCCGATCGATGCCGAGACCTTGACCCGGCTCGAGTCCGCCTTCGAGGCAGCGGGGATCCGCCGGGTGCTGGAGATCGGAGTTGGGACCGGCCGGATCGCGAAGCCGCTCACGGAACGAGGACTGGAGGTCACCGGGATCGATGCCTCTCGCGGGATGCTCTCCCACGCGCGGGCGAAGGGGCTGCTCCGGCTCATCCGAGGCAGCGCGTACCGGCTTCCGTTCTCCGACGGAGCCTTCGATGCGGCGCTCTTCGTGCATGTCCTCCACGTTCTCGATGAGCCGGGGCGCGCGCTCCGCGAGGCGACTCGCGCGGGACGGCACGGGGCCTTCGCGCTCCTTCACCCGCGCTCCGGATCGAGCGAGCGCGAACGAGCGCCGGAGGAGGTCCGTCGGCGGGTCCGCGAAGAGCTTTCGAGGGCCGGCTACGACTTCCCCTCCGGTGGCGGTCCGTGGCGCCGGGAACAGGAGCTCCTCTCGGCGCATCCGCCGGACCGATTGACCGTGCTCAGCGAGCGGGATGTGACCGAGCCGCTGGCCCGACGCCTCGAAACGCTCGCTCGTCGCGCCCAACGTCGGACGTTGCACATCCCCCGCGAGGTGCTCGACCGAGCGGTGGCCACGGTCCGGACCCGAGTGGGAGATCGGACCGTTACCTATCACCGCGTCGAAGCGCTGGCCGTCTGGCGACCCTGAGCGCGCCGGGGCGCCGCGTCCGGCCCGGCGCGGGAAAATATGAGCCTCCTCTCGTACCGGTCGGTGGGGAGAACCCGATGCATCGTTCGACCGGCAGGGGTCGCCGTGCGAGGGCCACCGTGCTGTGGTCTGCGGCGTTCGGTCTCCTGCTGGTGATCGGTACGGGCGTGCCGGTCACGTCCGCCGCGCCGGGGGCGAGCGTCGTCGCAGCGGGCAACCCGACGTTCCCCGTGGGGAACACGACCGGTCCGAACGCATCGCTCGTCGTCGGACAGGCGAACTTCACGAGCGATGCCTCCGGGGCCTCCGCCTCCACGCTGTGCGGTCCCGAAGCTGCGGTCGTCGGTCCCCACGGAAATCTTTGGGTCGCCGACACCTGCAACAATCGCGTGCTCGAGTTCGTCCCGCCCCTGCATCCGGGGATGGTCGCCCGGATCGTGCTGGGCCAGGAGAACTTCTCGGCCGACGCCGCTTCGAGCGGCCCCTCGGGACTCTCCCGGCCCATCGGCCTCGCCTTCGATGCAAGCGGCGGCCTGTGGGTCGCGGACTCGGGGAACAACCGAGTCCTCGAGTTCACCCCTCCCTTGCGCACCGGGATGGCCGCCACGCTGGCGATCGGTCAAGAGAGCCTCACGACGGACCTTCCGGGGACCTCGGCGACGCAGCTGGACGGCCCCGAAGGGGTCGCGTTCGGCCCCGGCGGACAGTTGTGGGTCGCCGATACGCAGAACAACCGCATCCTCGAGTTCGTCCCGCCGTTCTCGACGGGACAAGCTGCCGCGCTCGTGCTCGGACAGAGCGGATTCGATACCGCGGTGGCCCGCACATCTCCCTCGGGCCTCCGCGACCCGGGATCCGTCGCCGTGAGCGCGAACGGAACGCTCTACGTGGCCGACACGGGCAACAATCGCGTGCTGTCGTTCCCGGCCCCTCACTCTACCGCAGAATCGGCGAACGCGGTCGTCGGGCAGACGAACTTCTACTCCGGTGGCCAAGGACTCGGGCCGTCGGCGTTGGACGAGCCTACGGGAATCGCCGTGGGAAGCAACTCGACCCTGTGGGTCGCGGATGCGGGCAACGACCGGGCGGTGCGCTTCGCCGCGCCGTTCGTGAACGGGGCCGCCGCGACGTACGTGGCGGGCCAGCCGAACGCGTTCACGAACGCAAGCGGTCCGAGGAGCGCGGGCTCGCTGGCCGACTCGATGGGGGTGGCCTTCGACCCGGCGACCGCGGGCGTCTGGATTGCGGACACGGGAGACGCGCGCATGCTCCTGATCCCGGGAAACGCGGGGGTCGTTTCGAGCGTGGTCCTGGTGGCCACGGGCGGGTCCGTCATCGCGATCAACCCCCTCACCCGGATCAACGTCACCGTCAGCGGGGGCTCGCGCGGGACCTCGCTCCTCGTCGTGACCCAGCGGCTCTCCGCGGCCCCGGCGGAAGAGGTTCCGGCGCCGTACGCGAACGCCTCATACTTCGCCGTCGCGGTGAACCCCACGGTCTCGGGCTCCTCCACGATCTGCTATTCCGGTTCACCGTCGAGCAGCCTGAGCTCTCCCACCTATTGGAACGGCACGGCCTGGCACCCGGTCGCGACCACCCTCGCTCCTCCGGCCACTGTGTGCATCGACATCCCCCTCGGGGAGCTCATCGGTGCAACCTTCGCGGTCCGTGGGGCTTCGCCGCCCAACCTCGGCGGAGGCACCGTCGCGATCCTCATCTACGGCACGATCGGTTTCATCGTCGCGGCGGCCCTCGCGGTCACGGCCTACAACGTTCGCCGTCGACGAAGAGGACCTCCTCCGCTGGAGGAGGGACCGTACCGCTCGCCGCTGTAGGTCGCTACGCGACGGAGCGGCGACCGCGCGCCCCGTGGTCGAACGCGTCCAGGAATCCCCACCACGCGTCGACGGTGCGCCGCGTCGCTCGGATCGCCGCGCGGCGGGCCGTGGAGGAGCGAGCGATCTCGGTCCGGAGGATCTTGCGCTCGGCCGCGGAGTGGGCGACGTCCGCCCGCGCGTGGACCCGGAAGAACTCCAGTCCCCTCGGGTCGCGAACTCCGTAGTGCGTTCTCAGACCCCGCGCCTTCTCGGTCGCCACCTCGGGGAAGATCGACTCGTAGGCGTAGAGCGCTCCCAGGGCCTCGGGCGCGCTCGCATCCAACGTGAGCGACTCATAGTTCGCGAGCAGGCGCTCGGTCGCGGGCAGCCGGCGAGCGGATCGGACCCGCGAACGCGGAACGCCGATCGCCTCGGCGAAGCGCAGCCACAGTTCCGGGTGCGTCGGGTCCCGTCCCTCCTCGTCCTCGAGGTTCTCGAGAAGGGTCCGGCGCGCCTCGGGATCCCGAAGCCGCGCATAGGCTCCCGCGACGTAGCGCGGAAAGTTCCGTTCGAACTGGTAGTACTGGCCCGCGTACTGGCGGAGCGTGGATCGCTCGACCTCGCCGCGCGACCAGGCGACGTAGAACGGATGCTTCAGGAGGTGGCGCTCGCGCAGGATCGACTCGATCTCCTTCATGGGGGCCCCGGAAGGGCACTCTCTCCGTGGCTATCTCGGTTTGGGCCGGGATGGGCGCAACCCCGTTGCGCGGCAGTCAAGCGGGCTGCCCGACGTGGAACCTCTCCCGCATCACGTACGGCAGGACTCCGCCGGCCCGATAGTACTCGAGTTCGATCGTCGAGTGGAGCGCGCACAGCGTTTCGAACGAGCGCTCCCGGCCGTCCGGAGACCTCGCGGTGACCGCAACCACGGCCCCCGGGCCCAGCGCGGCGCCCGGGGCGAGCCGGAACGTGAATGTCTCCTCCCCGGTGAGGCCCAGCTGCGCCCACCCCTCTCCCTCGCGGAACGTCAGCGGCAGGACTCCCATGTCGATCAGGTTCGAACGGTGGATGCGTTCGTAGGACTCGGCCACGATCGCGCCGACCCCCAACAGGCGGGGGCCCTTCGCCGCCCAATCGCGCGAGCTTCCTTGTCCGTAGTTCTTCCCGGCGAGGACGATGAGAGGGATGTCCGCCTCGAGGTAGTGCTGGGACGCTTCGAAGATCGTCGTGATCTTTCCGCCGGGGAACTCGCGCGTATACCCCCCCTCCCTGGGGCTCACGAGCCGGTTCTTCAGGCGGACGTTCGCGAACGTCCCCCGGATCATCACGTCGTGGTCGCCGCGTCGCGCCCCGTACGTGTTGAAGTCGGCCACCGATACCCCGCGGCTCTTGAGGAAGGCCCCGGCGGGCGAATCCTCCGCGATCTGGCCGGCGGGCGAGATGTGGTCGGTCGATATCTGATCGCCGAACACCGCGAGGGCCCGGGCGTCCTTGGCGAGCCGCCCGTCCCGGGACAACCAGGGAGGGCCGAGGGCGAGAAACGGCGCCTCCTCCAGGTACGTGGACGAGGGTTCCCACGGATAGATCTCGCCCGCGGGCGCGTGGAGCGACTCCCAGTGGGCGTCCCCGACCTCGATCTCCCGGTACTTCGCTCGGAACATCGACGCGTCGAGGTCGGCCTCGACCCGACGCGCGATCTCCTCGCCGGTCGGCCACAGGTCCCGCAGGTAGACCGGCGCGCCGCTCGCGCCCGTGGCGATGGGCTCTTTCGTGAGGTTGAGGTCCATCCGTCCCGCGAGCGCGTAGGCGACGACGAGCATCGGACTCGCCAAGTAGTTCGCGCGGACCTGGTTGTGGATCCGAGCCTCGAAGTTGCGGTTGCCGCTCAGCACGGCCGCGACGAACGTGTCGTGGGCCGCGATCTCCTTCGCGATCGGGTCGGGGAGCGGCCCCGAGTTGCCGATGCACGTCGTGCATCCGTAGCCGACGACGTCGAACCCGAGCTTCTCGAGCGGGTCGAGAAGGCCCGCCCGCTCGAGGTAGGCGGTCACGACCTTCGAGCCCGGGGCGAGGCTGGTCTTGACGTGCGACGGGACCGTGAGACCGAGCTCGACCGCCTTCTTCGCGATCAGGCCGGCCCCCATCATCACCGATGGGTTCGAGGTGTTCGTGCAGCTCGTGATCGCGGCGATGACGACGTCGCCGTCGCGGACCGCGTGGTTCGTCGAACCGTTCAAAGGCGCGGGGTGACCCTGGCGATACGAGGCGAGGGCCTGGCCGAAGGAGCGCGGGGCTTCGTCCAGGGGCACCGCCTCGGCGGGATTCTTGGGGCCGGCGACGGTCGGGACGATGCCACCGAGGTCGACGGTGAGGGTGTCGTCGAAGTCGAGCTGCCCCTTCGTGTGGGTCCCCCAGAGCCCCTGCAGGCGGGCGTACGCCTCGACGGCGGCGATATGCTCTTCGCTGCGGCCCGTGCCACGCAGGTAGGCGCTCGTGGATTCGTCGATCGGGAAGAGCGCGGCCGTCGCTCCGTACTCGGGACACATGTTCGAGATCGTCGCTCGGTCCGGCACCGAGAGCTCGCGGACGCCGGGCCCGTAGAACTCCACGAACTTGTCGACGACCCCCTTCTGCCGGAGGCGGTGCGCGATCGTGAGCACGAGATCGGTCGCGGTGATGCCCGGGCCCAATCGACCGGTGAGCTCCACCCCTACTACTTCGGGATCGCCGAGGAAGTACGGCTCGCCGAGCATGACGGCTTCGGCCTCGATGCCACCGACACCCCAGCCGAGGACCGACACTCCGTTGACCATCGTCGTGTGCGAATCGGTGCCGATCAGGGTGTCCGGGCAGGCGACGCGATCGTCGCCGGACCCGCTTACGGTCACGACCGACGCGAGGTACTCGAGGTTGACCTGATGGCAGATGCCGTTGCCGGGGGGCACGATCCTCAGGTTCTGATACGCCCCTTTCGCCCACTGGAGGAAGCGGTAGCGCTCGCGGTTGCGCTCGTACTCCTTGTCGAGGTTGATGGCCAGCGAGCGAACGGTCCCGAAGCTGTCGACCTGGACCGAGTGATCGACGATCAGATCGACCGGCACGACCGGGTTGATCTTCGTCGCCGCGACGCCCGCCCGATCGGCGGCGCTGCGCAACGTCGTGAGGTCGACGAGGACGGGAATCCCGGTGAAGTCCTGAAGGAGGATCCGACTCGGATAGAACGGCAGCTCCGCGCCGGCCGGTAGAGGGTTCCCCTCGGCGAGCGCGCGGAGGAGGGCGGGATCCGTGCGAGCGGGATCGAAGCGGCGCAGCAGGTTCTCCAGCAGGATGCGGACCGTGAGGGGGCGCGCGTGCAGCTTCCGGGGATCGACCCCCGACAAACGGTCGAGCCGGTAGACGGTGGCGTCCTCGCGTCCGAGCTCAACGCGCTCGGCGACGTGCAGGGGATCTGGTGTCGGGTTCATGGCGAGCGGAGGACCCGAGCCTTCTTGGGGTCTGCGGGGCCCCCTCGCGGCCGAGTTATCTCTCCCTCGGCTTCGGCCCCGAACGGAGGGGCGGCGGATCCACGTCGAGGACCCGGCCGGGTCTCGGCGGCGGAACGGGAACGAGATGCCGGCGAATCCGAGGCGTCCTGCTACGACCGGTACCGGAAGGGGTGGCTTGAGCCTACGGCCCGGTCTTCCTACCCGGGGTAAGACTCAATGTCCACGCTCTCCGCAACGGCACCCAACGGGCGACCTCGGGTTGCTTGCGAGGAATGCCGCGGAACGCGAGATGCGCCCCGGTCGTCATCGAACCTTCGGCGAAGCGTCCGTCCGGTCCGGCCGCCCCGGGCTCAGCACCTTGGGATTCGTCCAGCGAACCCCCACGGAGGCACCGACGGCCGGCCAGCGCTGCTCGAGGTGTCCCCGCGCCTCGATGCGCTCCCCGGACCGTCCGCGAGCGATCCCGACCGACTCTCGACCCACGGCCCCCGATGCCAGCATCTCGGCGGAGAGCAGACCCTCGGCGGCATCGACGAATTGGGTATCGGACGGGTCGACGGCGACGACTTGATCGCCCGATGGGAGGACGTTGAACCCGAGGAATCGGGCCACGGCGGCCGACCCGGGCACGGCCAGCAACTCCGTCGGGGTGCCGAGAGCCCGGATCCGCCCGTCGAGCATCACCGCCACGCGGTCCCCGAGGAAGAGGCCTTCCTCTCGGTCGTGCGTCACATGGATCGCGCTGATCCCCCGGGCGCTCAGTGCCCGACGAAAGTCGCCGCGCAGTTCTCCGCGCACCTCGGGATCGATCGCGGCGAACGGCTCGTCCAGAAGGATCACTTGCGGTCGCGCGGCGATCGCTCGGGCGAGCGCGACCCGCTGCCGCTCGCCCATGCTGAGCGCATATCCGGGCCGATCTTCGAACCCCTCGAGACGGACCTCGCCCAACGCGTCCGTGGCGATCCGACGCGCCTCCGAGTCCGAGACTCGTTGGACCAGGGGGGCGTAGGCGACGTTCTCGAGCACCGAGCGGTTCGGGAAGAGCGCGGGCTCCGAGAGAAGAAGGCCGATTCCCCGTCGGTGCGCGGGGAGGCGCGTGATGTCCCGGCCCAAGAGCGAGATGCGTCCCGCCGTCGGCCACTCGAGGCCCGCGATGCACCGCAACAGCGTCGTCTTCCCGCTCCCGTTCGGCCCCATGAGAGCGAGGAACTCTCCGGGTCCGAGATCGAGGTCGATCCCGTCAAGGACGGAGAGCCCGTCGACGATCGCGTCGAGCCGCTCGACGCGCAGGAGAGGGTCACGCACGGTGCCTGCCTCGGGTCCTCCCGGCCCACACCACGGCGGCGAACACGACCAGGCTGACGACCAAGAGGAGCGCGGCGGCTCCGGCGGTCGCGTCGGTGAACCGTTCGCGCTGGAGCGTGTAGACGGCCACGCTCAGCGTGGTGAACGACGGCACGTAGAGGAAGTAGGTCGCCGTGAACTCTCCGAGACCGATCGCGAAGGCGAAGAGGCCGGCGGTCACGATTCCGCTGCCGATGCGGGGCACGTCCGCGTCCCAGAAGGCGGTCCAGCGACTCGCTCCCAACGTCCGGGCCGCCTCGGACGGGGCGGGAGAAAGTCCGGCGAGGGGCACCCGGAGGCTCTGGAGCGCGAACGGGAGCGCAAGGATCGCTTGGGAGATGCCGATCAGGATCCAGACCGTGGTCTCTCCCCCGAGGATCGGCCGCCAGAACTCGGCCAGGCTGAACGCGAGCAGCACGGGCGACACGAGGAGGGGAAGGAAGAGGTAGGCGCTGATTCCGCCTTCCCACCGGGGCCGACTTCGCAGCGCGAGCGCCGCGAGAAGAACGAGCACGAACGTCGCCGCAGCGGCGAAGAGCGCGAAGCCGAACGTGTTGACGATCACGCGGGCGATCGGGACGCCGAGGGTCGCCGTCGTCCGTGCAGAGACGAGGTCGGACCATCCGGCCCCGAATCCGCCCCCGTCCACGGGCGAGATCGACCGCCCGAGGACCGTGATCAGCACCGCCGCGATCCCCGCGAACACCAGGGTCGCTTCGGCCGCCAAGCTCCGGCCGATCCAGCCGGAACGAGAGAGCGGTCGTGGACGGATCGGGCCCCGAGAGTCTCGGTGCTTCAGGCGGTTGGCGAGCACGACGTACCCGACGATCGGGACCAGGAGGATCAGCACGGCGGCGAGCGCGAGCAGGCTCGCCGCCGTCGGTTGCAGGAAGGTCGAGCTGAGGGCGTAGACCTGCGCCTCGAGCGTATAGCATCGGGGACCGCAGATCATGATGGGGGAGGCGAACGCGAGAGCCGAGAACACGAACGTCAGCACGACGCCGACGGAAGCCCCGACCAGGGACGGTCCCGCCCACACGTCGCGGTAGACTCGGGCCGGAGTCGCCCCGAGAGTACGCGCGGACTCCTCGAGGTCCCCCGAGGCGCTCTCGCATCCCAGCGCCGTATACAGCACGACGAGGGGGACGTTGAAGACGAGGTTCGCGAGCACGATGCCCGGAACGCCCTCTCCGAACCAGGACAAGACCGGGACCGCGCTCGAGATCCAACCCCCGGGTCCGAAGAGGTCGAGGATGCCGATCACGACGACGACCGTCGGAAGGAGGAAGGGGAGGAGCAGGAAGCTCCGCGCCGTGGCCCGGCCGGGGAACGTATAACGTGCGAGGAAGACCCCGGCGGGATACCCGAGCGCGAAGGCGATCGCGGCACTCAGCGCGCCCTGCTCGAGGGAGTTGAAGAGCGCGATTCGGTTCGTCGCCTCCCGCCAGACCGTGTCGTAGAACATCCCGGCACCCCCCCCGTCGATCCAGCCGCGTTCGAACAGGATCGCGACCGGCAGAAGCGCGAACAGGAGGACGAAGAGGAGGATCGGTGCGAGGTAGCCGATCTCGCCGAACGATCCGTGCGCTACGCGCCCGCCAGCGATTCCCATGTCGTCAGCCACCCGGTAATGTTCGCCGCGAGCTCGCTGGGCGTGAGCACCGAGTTGAGCGCGTGAATCGAGGCGGGGGAGATCAAGTTCGACTCGGCATACACGGGCGGGAGGGCCACGGTCCGGTTCGCCGGGTACTCCCACTCGCTCAAGGGGAGCTGGGACTGAACGCTCCCGCTCAGGAAGTAGTGGATGAACTCGTTGTCGAGAGCGACGTGGCGGGAGCCTTGGACGATCCCGATCCCGTAGATCGTCTTCCAGCCGTAGAGCGTGCCGTGGTCGTTCGTCACCGTGGAGTTGAACCCCCCTCCCTGGCCGTAGTACGTGGCGTACGCCGGGTCGGTGGTGTAGCTCACGACCATCTGGTACGGCGCCTCGAACTCTCCGAACGCCGTCCCCCAGTCCGGAGCGGCCGTCGCGTACGGGAGGATCTTCGACCAGAACGTGGTCCAGTTCTCGTGCAGGACCGACTCGTAGTACAGGACCTCCCAGGCAAGGAACTCCTCGCCCGTGATGTCGGTCGTCGGGTCCTCGTAGACGAGCTGCCGCGCCCACGACGAGTTATCCGCGATATCGACGAAGGTCGAGTTCGCGATCGCTCCGTGGGTCGCGTTATAGAACGCGCTCGTATAGTCGATCGCGAGGTATCCGTACTCGTACGGGATCACGTCGCCGTTGGTCGAGATCTGCTGCACTAAGGAGGCATTGATGTTCGCGAGGTCGCTCGCGTCGCTGTACGGTTGGAGAAGGCCGAGCGCCTCCGCCTGAGGTGCGGTGATCTCGTCGAGCCCGATGACGAGATCCGCACCGGGGGCGCTCCGCTGGGCGTAGAGCGTACTCACGAGGTTCCCGCTCACGCAATCGACCACGACCCGCGCGTGGTACTCGCGGGAGAAATTCGCGAAGACACCGGCCGCGGGAGTCCCGGTCGCACACGCTCCTCCGAGCAGGCTCGAGTACGTGTAGATGGTGATCGTGGGGCCGCTCCCACTCCCGCTCGAATACGAGTAGTAGATCGCGAGCCCGGCGATGATCACGACGAGCCCGATCGCGACGGCGATCAGCATCGTCCCGAGGCGTCCGGGTCTGCGCAGTCGCGACGGACGAAGCGGAGTACTCGCGGTCCCGGTCATCTCCCCCGCCGAGAACCGGCGGAGAGTCGCCCTACGTGCTCCATCTGCTTCCCTTCGCGGGCATTACCCCGAGCAGGTTCGAGGGGTCGACGGGCAGTGCCCGTCCTCTCAGCCGGTTCCCAGCTCCCCCTGCGGTATCGGCTAGCGCACCGGGGGATTTGAGCTTGCGGGGGGAGCGACCGTCCCCGCTCCCACGACGGGGACTTCACTCCCGCACCGGGAGCTCGGCCTCTGTCCCGCTCGGATGCCCTCTTATACGCTCTATCGCTCGCCGGCATCCGAGCGCCGAAAATGGGACATCCATCGGTACCCGAGCTCCGCTTCGGAAGCGATCTCGTCAAGCGCGGTTTCGCGCGGATGCAACAGGGCGGAGTGATCATGGACGTCACGACCGCGCAGCAGGCCCGTATCGCGGAGGAGGCGGGAGCGGTGGCCGTCATGGCCCTCGAGCGCGTGCCCGCCGACATCCGTGCGGCCGGGGGCGTCGCGCGGATGGCCGACCCGGCGAAGATCCGCGAGATGCAGAAGGAGGTCTCGATCCCCGTGATGGCGAAGTGCCGTATCGGGCACACCGCCGAGGCCCGGGTCCTCGAGGCGCTGGCGGTGGACATGATCGACGAGTCCGAGGTCCTCACTCCGGCCGATCCGTTCTATCACGTGGACAAACATGCGTTCACCGTTCCGTTCGTCTGCGGGTGTCGGAACCTTGGCGAGGCGCTCCGACGGATCGACGAGGGCGCTGCGATGATCCGAACGAAGGGCGAGGCCGGGACCGGGAATGTCGTCGAGGCGGTCCGGCACATCCGGCAGGTCAACGAGGAGATCGCCCGGGTGCACAAGATGTCCCGCGCCGCCGTCACCGCGTGGGCGAAGCGCGAGCGCGTGGCCGTCGCGACGGTGGAGGAGGTCCGCAAGATGGGACGCCTGCCCGTCGTCAATTTCGCCGCGGGCGGGATCGCGACCCCCGCGGACGCCGCGCTCTGTCGGATGCTCGGGGTCGATGGGATTTTCGTCGGCAGCGGCATCTTCAAGTCCGAGCAGCCCGCGAAGATCGCCCGGGCGATCGTGGAGGCTTCGCTCCACTACGACCGGCCCGAGGTCATCGCGCGCGTCTCCGAAGGGCTCGGGGAGCCGATGCACGGGATCGACGTGCGCCAGCTGACTCCGGCCGAGCTCCTCCAAGGGCGAGAGTCCCAACCCCTCGTTGCCCATCGCTCCGGGGCCACCGAAGCCTAGGGCACCGACCATGCCGATCGCCCGCCGCTCGCGGGGCACCGGGGGCTGTCGCCCTCGATGAGGATCGTCCAAGTCTGCCCATTCTACGCTCCGCATCCCGGCGGCGTGGAATCGCATGTCCGCCGTCTGTCCACGGAGCTCGTCCGGGAGGGCCACGAGGTCACCGTCCTCACGACCCGGTACGATCCGCGACTCCCGATTGCCGAGGATCTCGAGGGGGTCCACGTCCTGCGAGTCCCGGTCCGCGGGGTCCTGTTCAACACTCCGATCGACACGCGGGTCGGCAAGGTCCTCCGCACGCTGCCGGCGGACGTGATCCACATGCATTACCCGCCCCCGCTCACGCCGTACTTCGCGGCTCGGGGGCTCGGGCCCGGGCATCCCCCGGTCGTTCTCACGTACCACTGCGACCTCTACCTCCCGGGTCCTTGGGGTCGCCTCGTCACCTCCACGTTCGAGCGGATCATGCTCCCCCGTCTCCTCCGCACGGCCGATCGGATCGTCGTGCACACGAGGAGCTACGGCCAGACCTCCGCGATGCTGCGCCACCGGACCATCGACGTCGTCCCGTCCCTGGTCGACGTTGAGCGATTCCAGTCCCCCCCGAACGCCGACGCGCTGCGGGCCGAGCTGGGCCTCACGGGCCACCGCGTGCTCGTGTTCACCGGGCGCCTCGTTCCGCACAAGGGATTCGATACCGGCATCCGCGCGCTGTCGCTCCTCCCGAAGGACGTCACGATGCTCGTCATCGGCTCCGGTCCCAATCTTCCGACCCTCGTCGCGCTCGCCCGGCGGCTGGGCGTCGCCGAACGTGTCCGCTTCCTCACGCAGGTCGCGGACCGGGATCTGCCCCGGTACTTCGCGCTCGGCCACGTCTTCGTGTATCCCTCCCAGAACCGGCTCGAGGGGTTCGGGCTCGCGATCGCCGAGGCGATGTCGGCCGGCCTTCCGGTGGTGATCGCCGACATGCCCGGAGTGCGCGAGGTCATCGAAGACGGGCGCGAGGGCCTCCTCGCCCAGCCGATGATCCCCCAGGACTTCGTGCGACAGGTCCGGCGCCTGCTCGACGATCCGGGACTCGCGCAGAGGATGGGCGAGGCCGGCCGCATCCGCGCCCGGCAGCGCTACGGGCTCGAGACCGTCACCCGGCAGATCGTCGCGCTCTACGAATCGACGCGCTCCGACTCGCCCCGATCATCGAGCTGAGACGCGCCGCCTCTCGCGCGCTCGCCTCGGCCCAGTCCCGGCCCGCGCTCGCGTAGAGGATGCTGCGGGAAGCGTTGATGAGCAGCGATCCTCCGTGTCGGTCGATCCCGGCCCGCACGCACCGCTCGAGGGCTCCCTGCTGCGCACCGACCCCGGGAACGACCATCGGGACCCGGTCCCCGAGACGGCGCCGGGCCTCGGCTACGGCGGCCGGGTAGGTGGCGCCGACGACCGCGCCGACGTTGTGGAAGCGCCGGGAGAGGGTCCGGACGCGGTCGAGGACCTCAATCCAGGCAGGGCGACCGGCGCTGCGTCGGTCCTGGAGTGCCCGCCAGCCCCGGTTCGAAGAATGGGCCACGACGTAGATACCGTGGGCCGGATCGTCCGTGAACGGCGCGAGGCTGTCCCACCCGATCCACGGGGTGACGGTGATGGCCTCGAAGCCGAAGCAATCGAAGAGGCCGTCGTGGTAGAGGCGCATCGTGTTCGGGATGTCGTTCGCCTTGAGGTCGAGGATCCGGATCCGTTCCGCGCCGATCGCCCGGACCGTCTCTTCGAGCGCCCAGAAGCCGGCGGGCCCATAGCCGAAGTAGGAGGCGAGCTGGAACTTGTACGCGGCCGCGTAGGGGCGGGTGGCGTCCACCATCCCGCTCAAGAAAGTTCGGAGCGTTCGCGGGGAGTGGCCCGGGCCGATCGAACGGGGAATGCGCGCCGGGTCCGGGTCGAGTCCCACGCACAGAAGAGAGCCGACCCCCGCCAGGATGCGGTTCGAGCGATCGACGAACGTCTCGCCCATTCCGCGAGCGAACCCGCCGTCGGATATACGCTGAGAGGGAAGATCCGTGCCGCGAAGCGGTTCTCACCCGCATCTCGGACCGGCGGTGGCCATCCTCCCGGCGCAGGTGCCGGCTTTTATCGGCGGCCCCGTTCCGAGCGGCGGGCAAGCCGTGGCCGCGGAATCTCCCATTGCCGAACCGACCGAGATTCGGCTCAAGGATTTGCGCGCGAGTGACGCACCGGTCCAGATCGTCGCGCGGATCGTCTCGATCGAACGTCGCGAGTACACTCGGCCGGCCGACGGTCGGCGCCGCCCGTTCCTGACCGGCCTGCTGAGCGACGGGACCGCCAGCGTCCGCTTCACGTGGTGGGAGCCCCCGAACGAGGAGATCGATCGCGGCACGATCATCCGTGCCGTCCATGCGCAGGTGCGAGAGTACCAAGGACGGCCGGAGGTCAGCTTCGGCTTCCGGACCCGGGTCACTCCCGCCGGGCCGGCCGATCTCCCCAAGGTCGACTCGGAGGGGTTCCCGTTCCGTACGATCTCGGAGCTTCGGGGACGTTCGGAGGGGTTCCGGCTCGAAGCCCGAGTGCTTCGCGTCGGTCCGAAGACCGTCACCGTCGGAGCCGAGCAGCGGCTGGTCTACGAGGGGCTCCTCGGGGACGGATCCGGTCTGATCGCGTTCAGCTCTTGGAGCGACTTCCACCTCGCGCCGGGAGAAGCGCTCCGGGTCGCCGGAGCCTACGTGCGAACGTTTCGGGGCCGACCGCAGCTCGTCCTGGACGAGACCTCCCTCGTCGCGCGGATTGACACCCGCCGGCTCCCGCCCGCCGACCAACTGCTGACCCATGCCCCGACTCCGCTCGCGAAGCTCGCTGCCGCCGGAGGGAGCGAGTCGACCGTGGTCGAGGGGCTCGTGGTGGCCCTCCTCCCGCCGAGCGGACTCGTCTATCGCTGCCCGACGTGCCGACGGCCGGTCTCGATGGGACTCTGCCCGCAGCACGGCGCGGTGAAGACGATCGCGGATCTCCGGGCCCGGCTGGTCCTCGATGACGGGACCGGGACGGTCACGATGAACACGGACCGGCCGACGACCGAATCGCTCTGGGGCGTGACGCTGGACGAAGCGCTCGATCGCCTGCGCCGCTCTCCCGATCCGTCGCTGCTCGAGTCGAGCCTTGCCGAGGCGGTCGTGGGAATGCGCCTGCGAGGCGGGGGTCGCGTGTTCCCGGACGATTTCGGACTGAATCTCTACCCCGAGTCCGTGGAGCCCATCGAGGTCGACGCCGACGCGCGGGCGAGGGAGCTGCGCGCTCGGTGGGAGGCGACCGATGGCGTTGCGTGAGACGGCCTGGCGCACGTTCGCGGGCGAGCTCAACGCCGCGATGCAGGAGGAGCACGGGACGGGGGAAAGGGCCGCGACCTACCTGCTCTCCCCCTACGGCGCACGCGTGAACCGCGTGCTCATGGCCGGGATTCTGAGCACGCCGGAACCCATCGGCAAGGACCCGGCGCAGCCGTTCTGGAGGGCCCGGCTCGCGGATCCGACCGGGACCGTCTCGGTCACGGCAGGTGCTTTCCAACCTCGGGCGATGGCCCAGCTCCGGTCCGTGCCGGCGCCCCGCACGGCGATGGTCGTGGGCAAGGTGCACCTCTATCGCGGCGGCGACGCTACCGCGTACATCTCCGTGCGCGCCGAGGGGATCCGCACGATCGAAGAGACCGCCCTCCGCGGGATCTACGCGGACGCGCTCGCTCAGTCGCTCGATCGCCTCGACCTCGTCGAGAAGCTGGCCCGGGAGCCGGACCTTCCCGACGATCGTCTAGGGACCCACGGCGCACCCGCAGCTTGGGTCCGCGCGGCGCGCGAGTCTGTACGGCGGTATCCGAGCGTCGACCGAGCGGCCTATCGCGCGGCCCTGAAGAACGTGCTCGAGGTCGTGGAAGGGAAGCGACCCGTCCTAGCCGCGGCCGCGCCCCCGCCCGGAACCCTGAGGGTGACTCCGGCGGAGCCGCCGCCGTCGGCCCCGCGCCCTGCGCCTTCGGCGGAAGAGCGCGCGCACGAGTCCGCGTTCCTCGACGTCCTGGACGAGCTCGTGGACGGTTCGAGCGACGGCTACGCGGACCTGAAGGAGCTCGTCCAACGCCTGGCCGAGCACGGCCTCTCGGCCGAGGCGGCCGAGGAGATGCTCGACCGCCTCCAGGAAGACGGCGTCGTCGAAGAGCCGATCGTCGGCCGACTCAGGCGGGCTTAGGCGGGGCCCCAACCGTCTTCGCCATCAGGAGATTCGTTGTCGAGTAGCCGAGGCGCTCGTAGAGTCGGATCGCCCCGGCGTTGTCACCGAAGACGTGCAACGCGACCCGATGGAGCCCGAGCTCCCGGATCTTCGGTTCGATCGCACGCATCGCCGCTTCTGCGTAGCCGTGGCGCCGGTGCTCCGGATCGATGAAGAGATCGAAAACGAACGCGTGCGGGGCTCCGCCCGCCTCTTGCCGTCGCGCGAACCAGATCCGGCCCACGTCCTGGGAGCCGACCCGGATCGCGTAGAGGTAGTGATCCGGTGTGTCGACGCCTTGGGGCAGGAGCCGCCGGATCTCTTGGCGCGACCGTTCGGGAGCTTCCGCGGCCGTCCATTGGCCGTCCCGGACATGGCCCTGGGCGTAGCCGGAGATCAGCCGATCGAGGTACGGGGCCAGCTCCTCCGCCGTGAGGCGCTCGAGGCGTATGCCGGTCCCCTTTTCCATCGACCGTCCGCCGACCCCCCGCGGACCCCGGCGGTAGGACGGTGGCCATTTATATCAGTGCACGGCTCGGCCGCGGGGGAATGATGACCACCTGTCTCTCCGATTCCATGACGAGACCAGCGACGAACTGACCCCCGCCGATCGATCCGCAACACATCCCCTATGGCGACAAAGCGTTCTGTCTGGCCCCTCGTAGCCCTCGTCGTCGTGATCCTCGTTGCGGCGGGCATCGCCGCCGCAGCCGTGTCCGCCTACGCCTTCCCGACCCACCGTCCCCAGGGGGTGAAGACGGTCGCCGAGGGCGACAACGTGACGGTGAACTACATCGGCATGTTCGCCACCGGCCCCCAGCAGGGCAAGGTCTTCGACACCTCGATCTACTCGGTCGCGCTCAACAACCGGACCTACCCGAAGT